>JAILRP010000082.1 GCA_024698075.1 Lachnospiraceae bacterium | reverse complement strand
CGCCAGTGAGAGAGGATCGATCATCCTGAACCCGCCTATGAATGTTACGGCCGTAATAATCACCGTGAGTGCATGAGCCGCCTTTTCGTTTTTCATTTCAAGGAAAAGGAATGCGGCACCTATATAGACCACGGCGATGTGCGAATCCATGTAACGGGGCATCCTGTAGGTGATGCATAAGCAGTTGAAGATGAAGAACACCGCATCGCATACAAGGAGCGCCAGGAGCGTTTCCTGCTGCCCATTATCCAAAGAGATCTTTTTCGTGATGACCATTATGAGGAGCACCGCAGATGCCGCCACGAAGATCCAGATGAAATTCGAAAAGGTGAAGAGCTTCATCTGATGAAGCGTATGTGCCGCATCAAATCCGATCGTCGTATCTTCGAACTGAGTATCTTCCGATATCCCCAGCTTGAAGAAGAGTGTGAAGACTATGAGGACACAGAGGAAGCACCAGTATTTGATATCGGTAAAAAGATTTTTTACCGTCCTTCCAAATCCCTCATGAGCCTTTAAATAAGACCATGCATCCACGGACAGCACGCCGAGGCATGCGCTTCCGAAAACTGCAAGCCCTGTCGTCTTTGAGAAGGTGATCATGACTCCGACGGCAAAAAAACCGATCCAGTTTTTCTTCGAGGCATAAAAGAACAGAAGGGGGATCAGGCACCATATGTAGTAATCGTACATATGGTACGTGGACATTCCGCATACCCAGGGGGACAGCATGAACATCGCGGCAGAGAGGATGTATGAGATGTTCCGCTTCCCGGGGGCAAGGCGCCGCATCAGGAACATCATGCCAAACGCGGCGGCGATGATGCACAGTGCGTTCAGAACAAAATATCCGGTACGTATATCGCCGAAGAACAGTTTGAAGAGCACGAGCATATATGCATATACTATGGAAACGTGGCTGTGGAACGTCAGCTGCTTTGCGTCAAACAGCGACTCGTATCCGCGCCCGTAAATGAATTCGTAAAGCGTGTCGGAATCCCATGAAAACCTTACACCATTCGGCTCGGCCGACAGGATGATGACTATTGCCGAAAGAAGTGTTGATGCAATGATAAGTGTCCGCGTCCCCCGGTCCTTTAAGGCATCCGAAAGGAAGGCTGTGATCGTGCCGCCAAACCTTACAACGGCGATGAGGGAGCTTACGGTCCAGACGATGAGAGAGAGGATGGCGGGATAATCCCTTATATACAGCACCTGCCTTCCCGCCGATGCGATGAGCATCAGCTGGTATATGAGCACCGCGAGGCTGAGGAAAGCATATCCGCTCTTTATGCGGGGAGATGAGTCCTTATGGCATGAAACAAGGAACAGGCAGGCCGAGATGAGTATCAGGCCCGCTTTTGCGAACAGAAATATATGATCTGCCGCCTCCTCTTCGTGCCCGATGAGCATCGAAAGGGAGAAAGCCAGAAAGGAGCCGATCCCGAAAATACGGCAGGATCTTGCGTTCATCAGTTTATCCATTGTTATCCCGTTCTTTTGCATTCCGCACATATCATATCACGAAACAACCTTGTAGCAATATATTAATTTTGATAAAATGGATAAATAGCGGGTCTGCGAAATCCTGCATATGAATGGATGGAGCGGACCGTCAGGGCATATTGTCGGATGATTGGAAAGGCGGCTCAAATGGATACAAAGGTAATGCAGAAACTGAGTTACGGACTGTTCGTGCTGACGGCGAAGGATGGTGAAAAGGATAACGGATGCATCATCAATACCGCGGTCCAGGTAACGAGTGAACCTAACAGGATAACGATAGCGGTCAACAAGGGAAATTTCACACACGATATGGTAAAAAAGACGGGATGTTTTAACGTGTCGATACTGAGCGAAGCGGCCAAGTTCGGAACGTTTCAGCATTTCGGATTCCAGAGCGGAAGGGATACCGACAAAACGGTCGGGATCACATACAAGCGCTCCGCAAACGGCGTCATTTATATCGATTCTGCGGAAGTCAATGCCTATATCTCGGGAAAAGTCATACAGAGCATAGACCTTGGAACCCATACGCTCTTCATTGCGGATGTGACCGACGGGGAAGTGCTGAATCCCGAGGCGTCCGCTACATATGCATACTATTTTGCGAACATCAAGCCTGCACCGGATAAGAAGCAGGAGAGCAAAAAAGGATGGATATGCACGATCTGTGGATATATTTACGAGGGCGACCCCCTTCCCGAGGATTTCATCTGCCCGATCTGCAAACATCCGGCATCCGATTTTAAGAAGATGTGATGACCGGACAAATATAGATGTAAGGAGCAAAATCAGCAAATGGCAAAAAAAGCATTGATCACAGGAGTTACCGGACAGGACGGTTCCTATCTGGCCGAATTCCTTCTTGGGAAGGGATATGAGGTCTATGGGATGATAAGGCGTTCATCCGTCGATTTCAGGGAAAGGATAGCGCATCTTGAGGGAACGCCAAGGTTCCATTTAAGGTACGGGGACTTAAGCGATTCGATGAGCATCGTGGCGGTGGTCGCCTCAGTAAGGCCTGACGAGATATACAACCTTGCCGCACAGTCGCATGTCCAGGTAAGCTTTGATGCACCGGAGTTCACGGCAGATATTGACGCGACAGGCGTGCTGCGCGTACTCGAGGCGGTAAGGAACTGCGGACTTGCCGACACGTGCAGGATTTACCAGGCATCAACGAGCGAGCTGTACGGAAAGGTCGAGCAGGTTCCTCAGAACGAGGAGACACCGTTCCATCCGTACAGTCCTTACGCGGTCGCCAAGCAGTATGGTTATTGGATCGTAAGGGAATACAGGGAAGCATACAACATGTTCTGCTGCAGCGGCATACTGTTCAACCATGAGTCGGAGCGCCGCGGAGAGACATTTGTCACAAGGAAGATCACGCTCGCGGCAGCGAGGATCGCACAGGGCAAGCAGGACAAGCTCTACCTCGGCAATCTCTCATCGCTGCGTGACTGGGGATATGCCAAGGACTATGTTGAGTGCATGTGGCTCATCCTGCAGCAGGACGAGCCCGATGATTTTGTCATAGCATCCGGCGTGCAGCATTCGGTAAGGGAATTCTGCTCCCTGGCATTTAAGTATGCGGGGATCGATCTCGAGTTTACCGGCGAAGGAATGGACGAGAAGGGCATCGATAAGGCGACGGGAAAAGTCATCGTCGAGGTTTCGCCTGATTTCTACAGGCCGACCGACGTGGTCAACCTGTTCGGAGATCCTTCAAAGGCGAAGCGTGTGCTCGGATGGAACCCCCAGTCGACGACTTTCGAGGAACTCGTTAAGATAATGGTCGACCATGACATGGCAAAGGTTGCGGTCGAGCGTGCTGAGGAGCATATCAGGACGAACCTTGAAGAATACCTCGAGAAGGGTGTAGTGAAGTAAGAATGATGGAGAAGAACGCTAAGATATATGTCGCCGGACACCGCGGGATGGTTGGTTCGGCGATCGTAAGGGAACTTGAAAGACAGGGCTATACAAATATCATAACAAGGACACACAAAGAGCTTGACCTGTGCAGACAGGATGATGTAGAGCGGTTCTTTGAGGAAGAGAAGCCCGAGTATGTATTTCTCGCGGCGGCAAAGGTCGGCGGCATCGCAGCGAACAATGATGCACTCGCGGATTTTATGTACGATAACATGATACTTGAGATGAACGTCATACATTCCGCATGGAAAAATGGCTGCAAAAAGCTTGAGTTTCTCGGAAGCTCATGCATCTATCCGCGCATGGCCCCTCAGCCCATGAAGGAATCGTGCCTTCTGACGGGCGAGCTTGAGAAGACGAACGAGGCCTATGCGCTCGCCAAGATATCGGGGCTTAAGTACTGTGAGTTCTTAAACAGGCAGTACGGAACCGACTATATAAGCGTCATGCCGACCAACCTCTACGGACCGAATGACAACTACCATCCGCGGCATTCGCATGTGCTGCCCGCTCTCATAAGAAGATTTCATGAGGCTAAGGAACAGTGTCTTCCGGAGGTCACATGCTGGGGTGACGGTTCTCCGCTCCGCGAATTTTTATATGTTGATGACCTTGCGGATCTGTGCGTGTTCCTCATGAACAATTATAGCGGGAACGAGACCGTGAACGCAGGATGCGGCAAGGAGATCACGATAAAAGAGCTTACCGCGCTCGTGGCCGAGATCATCGGATACAAGGGTGAGATAAAATGGGATACGTCGATGCCGAATGGGACTCCGAGAAAGCTGCTCGATGTTTCGAAAGCAGAATCCCTCGGATGGAAGTACAAGACGGAGCTTCCCGATGGGATCAGGCTCAGCTATGAGGATTTTCTCAACAATCCGATGAGGGCCGAAAGATGAATATCATATTGCTGTCCGGCGGTTCAGGCAAAAGGCTCTGGCCGCTTTCCAATGAAATAAGGTCAAAACAGTTCATCAAGATATTCCGCACGGAAGACGGGACATATGAATCAATGGTCCAGCGCATGTACCGCCAGATCCGGGCGGTCGATCCGGATGCCACGATAACCATTGCGACGAGCAGGACACAGGTTTCCGCCATCAACAACCAGCTGGGAGATGATGTCGGCATATCCATCGAACCCTGCAGGCGTGATACGTTTCCGGCCATAGCGCTCGCAACAGCATATCTTACCGATGTGATGTCAGTCTCGCCTGAAGAGGCGGTTGTCGTCTGCCCGGTGGATCCTTATGTTGAGGAGGATTATTTCAGGGCCCTTGGGAAACTGTGCGAACAGGCTGATAAGGGAAGCGCCAATCTGGTGCTCATGGGGATGGAGCCGACATATCCGAGCGAAAAATACGGGTACATCATTCCCGGTACCGATGATGGTTCCGGCATCGAAAAAGTCAGGGAATTCAAGGAGAAGCCTGATATTGAGACGGCAAAGGCATATATAGCAGAGGGCGCCTTATGGAACGGCGGGATATTTGCGTACAAGCTTAAGTATGTGCTTGACAGGGCACACGAGCTCATTGATTTTCGCGGGTACCGCGACCTCTATGAGAAGTATGACACGCTCACAAAGATATCCTTTGACTATGCGGTCGTTGAGAAGGAGCCGAATATCGAGGTGATGAGGTTCTCGGGCAAGTGGAAGGACCTCGGGACGTGGAATACACTTACGGAGGCAATGGAGGAGCCTGCCATAGGCGAGGCGATACTCAATGAAACCTGCGAGGATGTCCACGTCATAAATGAACTGAACGTTCCGATACTCGTGATGGGGATGAAGAACGCCGTGGTGTGCGCTTCCGCACAGGGCGTGCTCGTATCCGATAAGGAACAGTCAAGCTATATAAAACCTTTCGTGGATAAGATCGACCAGCAGATAATGTTTTCCGAGAAGAGCTGGGGAAGCTATCAGGTGATCGCGGTCGACGAGGGAAGCATGACAGTTAAGGTGACGCTCAACCCCGGACATGGGATGCATTACCATTCCCACAAGTTGAGGGATGAAGTGTGGACCGTTGTTGAAGGAAGGGGAACGGCGGTCATAGATGATAATGTGAGGCAGATCAGCGCAGGGGATGTCATCACGATGAAGGCCGGCGTAAAGCACAAGGTCGATGCGATCACGGAGCTTAAGCTTATCGAGGTCCAGATTGGAAGCGAGATCAGCGTCCATGACAAGGAAAAATATGACAGCAGCCACAATGGATGAGATAAATGTCATATACCAGTTCAATGAAAAGTACGTGCCGTTTGCAGGGGTGTCGATAACATCCCTGCTTATTAATAATTCGAAAACGCACAGGATATGCCTGCACATACTCGGAGAGGGCCTGTCGGAACGCTCTGAGGAGCTTCTTGCGAAGACCGCCGAAAGGTATGGTGCATCGATCGATTTTGCCGCGACCGATGATCTCATATCCGAATTCCGGGACCTCGGGATGATACCGTACAGGGGCGCATATTCGGTATATCTCCGGCTGTTCTTTACGAGACTATATGACTTTTCGGGTAAAAGGGTCCTGTATCTTGATGCGGACACGGTCGTTGACGGTGACATAGGGCAGCTTCTGTCATATGATATGGGCGGCAGGAGCATCGGGATGGTGCTCGAGTCCATAACGGATGACTATAAGGTCATGATCGGGATGGACGGTGACAGCGAATATTTCAATTCGGGCGTCATACTGTATGATACCGGCCGATGGCAGGAGATGAGATACACGGAGAAGCTGCTTGACCACATACAGAATGTCCGCAGCAGCTATATCGGAGACCAGGATCTTATCAATCTTGTCTGTGAAGGGGATATATGCAGGCTTCCGCTTGAATACAATTTCCAGCCGCTTCACGCGAGATATACACAGAAGCAGTATTTCGGCACATTTGGGAAGCCGCCTTACTACAGCGCTAAGGAGGTTGAGGCCGCAAAGCAGCATCCGGTGATATATCACTGCTACAGATGGCTCGGGGAATTCCCGTGGCATTTAGGAAACCTTCATCCGTTTTCTGCCTTTTTTGACAAATATATGGCAGAGTCGATGTGGGCGGGCTATGAAAAGAAGAAGGCGGAAAGTCCGCTTGCGCTTCGGATCGAGAAATGCCTGTATATATTGCCGCGAGGCCTGTTCATAAAGATATTCAGGATCGCGCACGAAATCATGCTGAAGGGCGCGGAATCTGATGCGAGGCATAAGAGGACTAACGCCGGAGCATAACGGTACTTGCGCGGCATGGTGCTGCAAAAGACGGACAGCAGACGGCCGGATCAAAGGCTGAGAAGGAGAAGATCATGAAAGTCATAATTCTTGCAGGCGGATACGGAACAAGGATAAGCGAGGAAAGCCATCTGAAGCCGAAACCGATGATCGAGATCGGGGAGAAGCCTATACTGTGGCACATCATGAAGGGCTACAGCGTGCGCGGGTTCAATGACTTCATCATCTGCTGCGGGTATAAGCAGCATATGATCAAGGACTGGTTTGCCGACTATTATCTGTATAACAGCGACGTAACGTTCGACTTTACCAAGGAAAATCAGATGACGGTCCATAACAACGAATCTGAGCCGTGGCGGGTAACGCTTGTTGATACCGGGCTTGATACCATGACCGGCGGCAGGATAAAGCGTGTCAGGAAGTATGTGGGGGACGAGACGTTCATGCTGACCTACGGAGATGCGGTCAGCGACATAGATCCCAACGGGCTTCTTGAATACCACAGAAGCCACGGAAAGCTTGCGACCGTAACAGCGATATCGGTCGGCCAGCGCTTCGGCGTGCTTGACATGAATGATGACAATACCATAACTTCCTTCCGCGAGAAACATACGGTCGACGATTCGCGTGTCAGCGGCGGGTTCATGGTACTCGAGCCGGAAGTGTTTGACTACATAGAAGATGATGGAACCGTATTTGAAAAGGGCCCGATGATGAAGCTCGCTTCCGAAGGAAACCTCATGGGCTACCGCTATGACGGCTTCTGGCAGTGCATGGACACGAAACGTGAACGCGACATGCTCGAAGAAATGTGGGACAATGGACGAGCCCCCTGGAAAGTATGGTAACTGCAGGAAGGAGGGGCCCATCAAAGATGGGAGGATCCCTTCCTGCACCGCTCGCCCATCGACGAAGTCGATATAAAATGGGCGAGCAGACCTTGTAACTGTTGACCCGTCGCAGACGGGAGGATTATAAATTGGCATACAAAATAGCCGTACTTACATACAACGTTCCGCACAGGAAAACATATGACACGCTCTGCCTTTTAAAGGCGAAGGGATATGAGGATGTTGCCGTTTTCGGTCAGAAGATGACCTATGTGAAAAAGCGGCAGCCTCTCATCGCGCACCGCCCGGAGCTTAACATGGATATACCGGATGCAAAGACGCTCTGCAAAAACTTTGGTTACGGCTATTCGGAGGGTGATTTTGGCGAGACGGTCACGGAAAAATATGATGATGCCGTATTTCTTCTGTGTGGGGCCGGACTTCTTCCGGAGAGCTTCGTAGCAGGCCACAGGATAATAAATGCCCATCCGGGCATCATTCCGGCGGCGCGAGGGCTTGATGCATACAAATGGTCCATCTGGTACGGCCTGCCGGTCGGAGTGACCACGCACATCATAGGAGAATATGTCGATGCGGGCGAGGTCATAGAACAGCGCCGCATATATGCCGGGCCTTATGACACTTTCCATTCACTTGCCCGGAGGATATATGAGAATGAGATAGACATGCTCGTCGGAGCGGTCGACAAGATCGATGATGAGCATATTATGATGATACCTCCGGAAGGCAGCGAAATATTCAAGCGCATGCCGGAGGAGATCGAGCGTCAGCTACTCGGAAAGTTCGAAGAGTATAAGAAAAACATATGATTGGACATGCGGTAATAACAGGCGCCACCGGTACGATAGGAATGGCGCTCATAAGAAAATGCATCGAAAACGGAACGGATGTGACCGTTCTGGTCAATCCCGACAGCCCAAGACTGGAGAGGCTGCCGCTTGACCCCCATGTGAAGATAGTAAAGTGCGCTCTCGTCGGCTTGGCGGAATTTGATGCATCTTCTGTTCCGAAAGACGCCGACTGTGCGATGTTTCATCTCGCTTGGGCAGGGACGTTCGGCGGCGCGAGAGATGACAGGGCGCTTCAGGAAAGAAATGCCGCATATGCAGATGATGCCGTAAGGCTTGCCGCGAAACTGGGATGCAGGACATTTGTCGGAGCCGGCTCTCAGGCGGAATACGGAAGGGTCTCGGGTACGTTGGCGCCTGATACGCCGTGCGCTCCCGAAAATGAATACGGAAGGGCAAAGCTTGCCGCATCAGAGCATACGAGAAATCTCTGCCGCGATCTCGGGATCAGGCATATCTGGCCGCGGATCCTCAGCATATACGGGCCTTATGACGGGCAGAGGACCATGATAATGTCGCTCATATCCTCGCTTCTTGACGGAAAGAAGCCCGCCCTTACAAAGGGTGAACAGATGTGGGATTATCTTTACGCGGATGACGCCGCGTCTGCGCTCCTGCTCCTTGCCGAAAGCGGAACGGACGGGGGCATATATCCGATAGGTTCGGGGACCGCAAGGCCCCTTAAGGAATACATAGAAACGGTCAGGGACATCATAGACCCGCAGATCCCGCTCGGGTTCGGAGAAGTTCCCTACGCCGAAAATCAGGTCATGCACCTCTGCGCGGACATATCAAAACTGAAGGAAGATACGGGATTTACCCCGCGGGTCAGCTTTCTCGAAGGTGCCCGCAGGACCGTTGATTTTGTGAGGGCTGAGAGGGCGGCCGGAAAAATGCAGACCGGATAGGAGAGAGACGATGTTTGAAAACATGACTGAGCAGGAAGCCAGGGAGAAAATACTTGAGAGCGTAAGGTGCTACTGCGGCAAATACCATAATACCGGCAGGGATGAGGAAACCGGCCGCATCCCCTATGCGTCCCGCGTATATGACGGCGACGAGATGTCAAACCTTGTGGATTCGGCGCTTGAGTTCTGGCTGACCGCGGGCAGGTATTCTGAAGAGTTTGAAAAAGAGTTTTCCGCCTATCTTGGGGTCAGATACTGTTCGCTCGTCAATTCCGGGTCGAGTGCAAACCTTCTTGCGTTCATGGCTCTTACTTCCCCGCTTCTGTCCGACGGAAAGGGAAGGGGTAGGAGGATCCTCCCCGGGGATGAAGTCATAACCGTAGCGGCGGGGTTTCCGACTACGGTAGCTCCCATAGTACAGTACGGCGCGGTCCCGGTATTCATCGATGTTACTGTTCCGGGATACAACGCCGATGTATCCATTCTTGAGGATGCGCTGTCGGATAAGACGAGGGCTGTCATGCTCGCCCATACTCTCGGGAATCCGTTCGACCTGCGCGCGGTAAGTGAATTCTGCAGCAGGCACGGTCTCTGGCTCATTGAGGACAACTGTGATTCGCTTGGAAGCCGGTATGAGATGGAGGACGGGTGGCACTATACCGGCACCGTTGGCGACATAGGCACATCAAGCTTCTATCCTCCTCACCACATGACGATGGGTGAAGGCGGAGCCGTATATACCGATGATCCGCTCCTTAACAAGATAATCAGGAGCCTTCGCGACTGGGGAAGGGACTGTGTGTGCCCTTCGGGCCGTGACAACCTTTGCGGCCACCGGTTCGACGGACAGTATGGTGAGCTTCCTTTCGGATATGACCATAAATATGTTTATTCGCATTTCGGCTACAACTTAAAGGCAACGGACATGCAGGCAGCGGTCGGCTGTGCGCAGCTGAAGAAGTTTCCCGTTTTCGTTGAGAAAAGACGTGCAAACTTCGCATATCTTTATGACCGTCTCCACAAAGAGGCGAAGAAGCTTGGATATGACATTGAGGAGAGGCTTATGCTCCCTGAAGCATCCCCCCATTCCGAACCGAGCTGGTTCGGGTTCATGATGACATGCCGAGATGGCGTTTCGCGAAAATCGGTCGTGGAGGCCGTGGAGGCAGCGGGAATACAGACACGTGCACTGTTCGCGGGAAACCTGACAAAACATCCGTGCTTTGATGAGATGAGGAAGAGCGGAAGAGGCTACAGGATAGCAGGTGGCCTTGACAATACCGACCTTATTATGAACAGTTCGTTCTGGGTAGGCGTATATCCCGGAATGACCGAAAAGATGCTTGACAGGATGGCGGCCGCGATAGCTCATGCGGCGGCACCGTGCTGATGAAGCAAAAAAACGGAACGGAAAGTAAAAGAAAATGAGGATAGAACTCGAAGATACGGAAAAAAAAGATGCGGGCGCGTCAGAAGATAACCTGATGGAGCCTGCGGCCCGGGAAGCGACGGCATTTAAGGATCTTTCCGGAAAAAAGAAGGCCGAGTACATATGGGATTATTACAAGTGGTGGATCATCGGAGGTATCGCGGCGATCGTGCTTCTGGTCACTTTCATAAGGGACTACAGGGAAAATTCCAAGCCGGTCTACCTGTATGCCGAGCTCCTGAACACATACCTGGGATATGACAGATCCGCATCGATATATGATGATTTTGTAAAAGAGGCAGGGATTGACCTTACAAAGGAAAACCTGACGATAGGAACGGAGACGACGCTTTCCGATGAGAATTTTGACTCGACGATGATCGCGTACCAGCAGAGGCTCATCGCGAACTATGCGGCCCAGACGATCGACGTGGTGATAGGACCCAAAGCGATCCTTGAAGGGCCCGCGAACTGCGACTGTTATGCGGACCTTGGCGAGATACTGCCGCAGGATCTTATAGATGAGCTTAAGGACAGGGATTATGAGTTCTACTATTTTGACCCGTCAAAGGATCAGATAGAAGACTATGATGAGACGGTTCCTCCCTACTTTGCGGGGATCTATCTCGACAACTGCTCATATCTTAACAATATAGGAGAACACGGGGCATATCCTGTTGCGGAATCTGAAGACGAGCGCGTCATCTTTACGATCGCGGCCAATTCGCTGCGGACTGACCACGCGGTGGAATTTCTCAGATTTCTCATCCACAATCACTGACCTGACTTGAAGATCAGGCCTTTCTGAACGCGGTAGCTGATCACGAAGAGTATGCAGTCGACGATTATCTTGGCGGCCGAGACCGGAACGGACACGGACCCGAGCAGGTTGACGAGCGCCGCAGAGCATGCCGCCTGTGTGACACAGAGCGTATAGTAAAGAAGAAGCGTTACCGGCCCGCGCCTGCTCCTGAAAACGACTTTCTTGTTGAGCGTGTAGTTGAAGAGCGATGAGCATACGCGTGCACTGGCCGTGGCGAGCCATACCGCCCGCCCCGTACCGGTGCCGGACCCGGTAAGAAGATGATATATTCCGAGGAACAGCGCATAATCGACCACAAAGGATGAAAGCGATGAGAGTGAATACCTGAAAAAAGTGCCGAGGATCACGCTGTATATCCTGACGGAATCTTTTATCGGATTGAAATGTGTTTCACTGTTGTTGTTGATGTAGACAGTCTTTATCGGAACTTCCCTGATGGGAAGATGGCCGTGTATGGCATCGGTCAGCATCACGGTCTCGTACTCGAACCTTTCACCGGAGAGCTTGGAAAATCGCTCTATCATCGAGTCCGGTATGCCCCTAAGCCCGGTCTGCGTATCGCTTATGCTTCCGCCGATGAACAGGCGCAGGGCAACAATGGTGCATTTGTTTCCGAACCTGCTTTTCGGGGGGACATTGCCTGCGTTAAAATCCCTTGCTCCGAGTATGAGGCTTTCCGGAGACTCGTTAAGCGCAGATGCGACTTTTCCGACGTCTTCCACAGTATGCTGACCGTCTGAGTCGGCGGTGATGATGCCTCCGAAGCTGCCATCGCCCGCATATGATGAAAGATAACGGACCATGGCATCTTTCAGTGCCCGCCCTTTTCCCATGTTGACCTCATGGCGGAGCACTTCGCAGCCTTCCTTTCCGGCTATGGCATCAAAAATATACCGGCAGCCGTCCCTGCTTCCGTCGTCGACTACCAGTATATGCTTATATCCGCCGGAAAGAAGATCTTCCACGTATTGTATGAGCCCGTCCCCCGGATTGAGGGCGGGAATTACTATCAGATAGTTCATAATATGATTTATAACCCAATATCTCTTATTTCGCAAGAAAGAATTGACAGGCAGGTTATGCTATAATCAACAGATGATGACGTAACAGACATTACGACGCCTGAGGGGCACAAATGATCGCAGCTGTTCTGATATTGATAAATGCCATTGCTTTCAGCATGGCTTTCAGAAAAAAAATATATGATACTGTTCCGGCCGCGGTATTTTCTACCGTGCTGGCAGTCTATATCCTCGCACTCATAATGCCGCTCGCTCCGGCCGTTATCATATGCGCCGCAGCATCGTGTGCCTTTTTCATATTCAGCTTTATGAAACTGCGCGTAAGAAACGCGCCTGAAGCAGAAGTACCGTCAGGAGGCCTTCGGTGCCACCTTCCGCTGATCATGCTTGCGGGGGTTTGCGCACTGTTCTGTGCGCTCATGTATAACCGGCGTGTTTTCTACTATGATGACCTTTCATACTGGGGCCTCTATACGAAGAACATCTTTTCGATCGGCCGCCTGCCTTACCTGTATGAGAACTGCTCGGTCGATTATAAGGACTATACCCCGATAATACAGATACTTCAGTATCTCGTGCAGTTCGCAAGGAGCTCGTTCTCGGAGCCGCTCCTGTTCATGACGAATGTCTGCTTCATATACGTACTGCTGCTCCCGATCCTGTCGGCGGGTCAGAAGTCTAAAAGCATCGCGGTCAGGGCGTGTTCCGTCATATTCTATATCATATTCCCGCACATACTGACCCCGCAGTTTTACTACAGGCTCGGAGTAGATATTTTCCTTGCACTTGTTTTCGGATATGCCATCATCTGCTGCTTCATGGAAGAAGATGAAAGATTCCGGCTCGCGTGCCTGATATCCTCGCTTTCGTTCCTTGTCCTCATAAAGACGAGCGGGATAGTCCTTGCGGTCTTTGCCGCCGCGATGATCGCTGTTCGTGGTTTTTCCGGATACCGGGAGAGTGGGGGAGCCAAAGGAAGGATCATTCTGTCGGCAGCTTCTCCCGTGGGAGCCGCGGCATTTTTTTATCTCAGCTGGCAGCTGTTCCTTCGCGTTTCGGGGAACAACGGGTATCTGTCAAACCGTGTGAAGTCAGGGATAGCAGGCGGGGGATTTTCGCTTCCGGAATATACGGGCGAGGTGCTTCGGAATTATCTGGTGCATTTCCTGAAGGCACCGCTTAACGGAGCGAAAGCCGGAGCAACGGCACTTATGCTGACTGTATTCATCGCTGCCGTATTCCTGGCATCTAAAGATCCGGAAGGCAGGCGGGGAAGGGGAATGTTCATAACGTCAGCGGCATGCCTTGCGGTCTTTGCCGTATCGCACATCAGCATGTACCTGTTCGTGTTCGACGAATGGGAGGCCCACGGGCTTCTTGAATTTGACAGGTATATCATGCAGTGCCTCGGCGGACTGTTCCTTGCATATTCCGTCCTTCTGATACGGGCAGCACGTGACGGATTTTCAGACACGGCCGGAAAGATGAGCACGGTCATTCTCGTGGCAGGCACTGCGGTATTTACCGCACTCCTTCCGTATGCGGACATGAAGCAGTATCTTCTCCCGGGAGGATACCGGGAGATGTTTGATGCCGAATATGCGGCGATGGCCGAGGCGGCAGAGAGTGAATGGGAACAGTCGGGGATAGGCGGGATGGACCTTCCGCATGACGGGACGGCGAGGCTTACCGTTGTAGCGGATGCCTGGGATGAGACTACCCAGTTCATCGAATACTGTGCGGTCCCCCAACCCATAGACCTTTTTATAAATGTTCCCGCCGTGGAAAATGACATCTCCGGGTTCATAACGGATCATATGGCGGATTATGTTTATGTGGCGTATAATGCCGAAAAGGCATATGGCGGCAGCTGGGACGAGACTGCGGCCCTTACGGACGGGGACGGCGCGCTTCGCGCAGGAGTGCTCTACCGGGCCGTAAATGAAAATGATACCAAAACATTGAGGCCTGTACGTTAAATCATAGGCTATTTTGCCTATTGAACATAAGCGGCAGCAGATATTATAATTAACAAAATATAGTGGGGTGGCAGAATGAACGACACATATGTTGAGGTTATGGTTGCAAGGAAAAAGAATCCGCTTCTTTATGCGCTGAAGATATTTCTTTATGCGCTGGCCGTCGCGTGTTTTCTGATGGCCATGATCGGATACGGGCTTTTCTTCATTGTCACGGCGGTTTCATTCCTCGTGGCATATTTTGTGCTTCCGTACTTTGACCTTGAGTACGAGTATCTTTACATCGACAGGGAGATCTCGATAGACAAGATCATGTCAAAGGAAAAGAGAAAGCACGTTTATACGGTCGATCTTAACAGGATGGCCATTATGGCCCCCGCAGGCTCGCATGAGCTCGACCAGTACAGGTCGAGGGGACTTAAGACATATGATTTTTCATCACGGATTGATGGCGCCGATGTCTACACCATAGTATATGAGGCAGACAGGGAAGGCACGGTGCTGGTCAATATAGAGCCAAACGAGGAGATGCTGCGGGCGGTCTCAACCGTGTTCCCGCGCAAGCTTGTCAGGTAGGTCTGCACCCTATGGGCGGAACCTGCAGTCTGAAAGGAGGAAAAATGGGACAGATTATTTCAGAAGGCATAACCTTTGATGACGTACTCCTGATACCGGGTTATTCGAATGTCATCGGCAACCAGGTGGACGTTACAACGTATCTTACAAGCGGCATTAAGCTCAATATTCCGATGATGAGTGCCGGAATGGATACCGTTACCGAGCACAGGATGGCGATAGCCATGGCCAGGCAGGGCGGCATAGGCATAATCCACAAGAACATGAGCATTGAGGAACAGGCCGATGAGGTCGATAAGGTTAAGCGTTCGGAGAACGGCGTCATTACAGATCCGTTTTCACTGTCCCCTGAACATACACTTGAAGATGCCGACGAACTTATGGCCAAGTACAGGATATCGGGCGTTCCGATCACGGAAAACGGCAAGCTTGTCGGTATCATCACCAACCGTGACCTTAAGTTTGAAACCGATTTCAGCCAGAAGATCAGGGACTGCATGACGAGCGAGAACCTCGTCACGGCAAAGGAAGGCATTACGCTCGAAGATGCCAAGAAGATACTGGCGAAGGCAAGGAAGGAAAAGCTTCCGATAGTCGATGATGATTTTTTCCTTAAGGGACTCATTACGATAAAGGACCTTGAGAAACAGATAAAATACCCGAACTCCGCAAAGGATGCACAGGGAAGGCTCCTGTGCGGTGCGGGCGTTGGGATCACGGCTAACGTTCTCGAGAGGGTGGAGGCACTTGTCGCGGCCAAAGTGGACGTAGTCGTTCTAGACAGCGCACACGGTCATTCGGAAAATGTCTTAAAGTGCGCAAGGATGATAAAAGACGCATATCCCAACCTTCCCCTCATCGGCGGAAATGTTGCGACCGGAGAGGGAACACAGGCGCTCATAGATGCCGGATGCGATGCGGTCAAGGTGGGCATAGGCCCCGGTTCGATATGCACGACGAGGATCGTTGCCGGAATAGGTGTTCCGCAGATATCCGCGATAATGGACTGCTATGAGGTCGCCAGGAAACATGACATCCCGATAATCGCCGACGGAGGCATCAAGTATTCGGGAGACATGACAAAGGCCATCGCCGCGGGTGCAAACGTGTGCATGATGGGTTCGATCTTTGCCGGATGTGACGAGAGCCCGGGAACCTTCGAACTGTATCAGGGAAGAAAATACAAAGTATACCGCGGAATGGGTTCGATCTCGGCCATGGAGAGCGGCAGCCGTGACAGGTATTTCCAGTCAAATGCCAAGAAGCTCGTCCCCGAAGGAGTCGAGGGACGTGTCGCATATAAGGGCACGGTTGAGGATACCGTATTCCAGCTTATCGGAGGCATCCGTTCCGGAATGGGCTACTGCGGAACGCCCACGATAGAAGATTTAAAGCGCAACGGCAAGTTCGTCAAGATATCCGCCGCGGCGCTGCGCGAAAGTCATCCGCATGACATCCACATTACGAAGGAAGCTCCGAACTATTCGGTCGATGAGTGATCATGATCAAGTATATTTCAGACAGTTTTAAAAAAGCGGTTTGCTCAAAGGGCACCCTCTGGTATCTCATAGGGACGCTTGGGATCATAATCCTGGCAAATATCGCCGTCATAAGCTTCCGCTTCATATATGGGACAAATGAGGGAACATTTTCGTACAACGTTTTTGAGTATGCTTCGTGGTGTTTCCTGCTGCCTTACTACAGCTGCATACTGATAGCCTATATCGCCGCCGGGCGGGAAGATCCCGACGCGCGCGGCCTGAAGCCGTGGCAGGTATATGTTTCAAAGCTTGCCGCATCACTGATGCTTGCCGCAGTATTTCTCGTGGCAGCATTCATCCTTCTGTATGCCGTAACGTCCCTGTTCCACATAAATGAGGGGGCCATACTACCCGGTGTCGTGAGGAGCTTTCTTAGCAAGGCGGCACTGTCGCTTCCGCTGTGGTTTGCCGGAATATCGTTTGCGGTCATGTTCCTGCTCATCTTCGATGAGAAATGGAAGACGTTTGCGGGCTTTGTCTTCCTGACGGTGATAATCCCGCAGTTCATCAGGATCCTGTCACTTGATAAGTTTGATATCGCTTTTTTCAGGCTTATCAGGAGATATACGATAACACAGAGCTTCGGGCTCGTTCCGTATCCGTCGTATCCCGACAGGAGCGTCCCGCTCATCATCACGCTCGGCATCGTGTACGGCATTGCTGCGTCACTTGTCGGCATCGCGGTTTATCAGAAAAAGGCAAAATAGCCTTTTTTTGTTTTCGGAAGGAAATATGAGACATATGGACAACGGTTTTGTAAAGGACAAGAGGATAGGGCTCATTGCGGCCGCCTGCATGGGATGGGGCATCTTTGCCCACGGAGCGGCCATGTTCGGAAAGTTCTCTTTCCATGACGATGCCGCATGGTTCAACGGGGTCGGTGAGACATATGAGCTCGGAAGATGGGGGCTCGGCGCGTTGGGCGAGATCTTTGAAAAGATCTTCGGAAGCCTTCACTACAGCACGCCGGCATTCAACGGGATACTGACGATAGCCGGGATCGGAGTCATGATCTATCTGATCTGCAGAAAGCTTGGGATCGAGGACAGAGTCCTCATCACGGCTCTTTGCGGCATAATGGTCTGCTTCCCGGCCGTAACGAACATATTCGGATTCGTTTATACCGCACCGTATTATTATCCGGGCGCGGCACTCGGTGTTCTCGGGGCATATTACTGGTACCGGAAGAAAAATATCCTCTCATTTGCCGTATGCTCTGTTCTTATGTGCCTTTCCACGGGCATATACCAGTCAAACATTCCGATAAACATGATGGTGCTCCTGCTGTTCATGCTCGATGAGGCTTATATGCGGGACATGAAGTGGAAGGAATATATCATCCTTGCTGCCAAGAATGCGCTCATGTGCGCGCTGTTTATGGCCGAGTATTTTATAACGAATATCATCTTCCTGAAAGCTAAGGGACGCGTGATGTATGACTACAAAGGCGTTTCAAGCTTCGGGATGACATCGCCCGCGGATTACATCCGCCGGATCGTCACCGCATACAAAAGATTCATAAAGCCGGCCGACTATATAAACTATGACGGCGTGTCCGCCAACATGTTCCCGTGGAACATCAAGTATTTCCATATGGTGCTCGTGGTCTGTGTGTTCGTGCTCGCCGCCTTTATGCTGTGGGAGCTGGACCGGCGCCGTATGGTCCAGGTCGGGCTGCTCGTAGCCGTAAGCCCGCTGTTTTCGTATTTCATCTACGTAATGGTCGGCGAGGAGGATTCCCATGGCGGAATGACGTACGGTGAGGCGTTCATGTTCATCCTGGCCGCATATGTCATCGAGCGGATGAAGAACAGCCAAAAGGCATGCATCGCGCTTCGAAAGATAAGCGTGGCGCTCATGCTGGCGATCAGCCTGCTCTTTGTAAGATATGCCAATGTCTGCTATCTGAAAGCATACGTCATGCAGAGCGAGGCCATAAGCTATTTCAATACCCTGATCTTTCGGATGACTTCAACGGAAGGATATACAAAAGACACACCCATCGTCTACATCGGGGACAGGAACAAGAATGATGACGGCCTTAACGGCACGAAGCTGTTCGATCCGATATACCTTCCTCCCTTCCAGGGTAATTCGCTGATAAATGATTTTGCCTGGGAAGAGATGATGAACATCTGGTGCGGATTTTCGCGTGTGGAAGGTGATGAGGAGAGCGTACTCGGCGCCGCCGAAAGCATGAGCGTTTATCCGGACAGCGGATCCGTGAAAATGGTTGACGGAGTGCTCGTCGTCAAGTTCTCGGATTAAATCAATATTGAAAATCATGCGCTTATACAGTAGAATATATTAGGTTGATTATATTTATTTGAAAGATATTTCTGTTTATGACTTTTGATAGGGGAACGAAAGATTCGGATCTTTCGGGAAAGTTTATGATCGACACATCCAGGCTCCAGGAGCTGCAGGATGTTTATGCACAGGTTGCGAACCTGTTTATTTTTTGTGTCGATGAAAACGGCAAAAGGATCACCGAGATGTCCGGAAACCCGGAGGAGATATCAAGAGTCGTATCGCTCCTTGACGAGCTCCAGCTGAGGGCGGCCATAAACAGGGTGCTCTTCAATTCCGTCGAAGAGCAGGTCATTGAGGATACTCAGTATCCGAACATGAAGATCGCGACGGTGGGAGTCAGGATAGGAGGAACCCCGGCATTTGCCTGGTTCGTCTGCGGCGTGGCTCCGGATGAAGGCCGTGAGAACGATATAACGAATTTCGAATGTACAATTCCGACATACAAGTTCAACGCTTCCGTTGATCTTATCCGTGAAGTATCAAAGAGGATATACAGTGAGACTTATACGGCCGCAAATGCGGTCGCCGATGCCAAGCGCGCCAAATCCACTAACGAGGAGATGCAGAAGGCTCTTCAGCGTTCAGAGGCCATGACCGGGATCGTATCCCAGCTTGCGAGTGATGATGCATTCGAAGTCATTGCCAACAGGGTGCTTGATTATGCGGGAAGGTATTCGGAGATAAGCCACGCCTATGTCCTGCGCCCTAACAGGGACGGAAACGGGATCGATATAATCGGAAGCTATGTCGGCGCAGGCGAATCACCCCTCGATCCGGTAATAGACATTATGTCGCAGTCGTTCCTGTCTCAGATAGGAGACCAGACAAAGATAATCTCCTACCGCACGAGGATCGACGAGAAGAACAGGGACTGGCTTGATTCGATAGGGATTTCGGCTGCGATAGCTATACCTATCGCGATAAACGGCAAGACCGCGATGTACGCATTCTATGTCGACAACAAGCTCGGCAGGGAATGGGGCATAGACGAGGTCAAGTTCTTCGGAGACGCGACGAAAGTCATACAGTCAAGCGCCACGAACCGCATACAGCGCAACTCCATCACAAGTTCTTATAAGTCGCTCGAGACTATCCTTGACAATGTCGGGTCGGTGATCTATGTACGCGACGTTAACAGCTCCAATATCGTGTATG
This sequence comes from Lachnospiraceae bacterium, assembly GCA_024698075.1. Lineage (GTDB taxonomy): Bacteria > Bacillota > Clostridia > Lachnospirales > Lachnospiraceae > UBA2868. The sequence continues at coordinate 73,537 of JAILRP010000082.1, read as the reverse complement.
TCAACAGGATGTGCAAGAACACGTTCGAGCAGGAGCTCAAGAACGGCTCGATAGTCAGCCTGTTCGAGGAGTCGAGCCGCTACAATACGGCATCATCCTACCGTGAAGTGAACTACAAGGAGCGCAACCGCTGGTATGACGTTACGTCGACGAACATGACGTGGGTTGACGGGCGCAAGGTAGTGCTCTATGCGATAATCGATGTAACCGAGAAGAAGCAGTACCAGAAGAAGATAGAGCAGCAGGCGAACAATGACTTTCTCACGGGCCTTTATAACAGGATGTGCTGTGAGCGCGACCTGCTCCGCATAGTCGATGAGGCAAAGGAATGCGGCGGAAGGGGTGCGGTCATATACCTTGACCTTGATGACTTTAAGCACATCAATGACGGACTTGGGCATCAGTACGGCGACGTTCTGCTGAAGGCCATATCAAACAGCCTGACAAGGATCCACGGCGTTGAAAATACCTGCTACCGAATGGGCGGCGATGAGTTCGTCATCTTAGTTCCCCATACGAGCTTTGACAGGTTTGAAGAGATAATCGAGAACATCAGGACCGTATTTAACAAGCCCTGGTTCCTAAAGGGTGCGGATTATTACTGCACATCCAGCATAGGCATAGTAACTTTCCCGGATGAGGGTGAGACCGTACAGGATCTTATCCGTAAGGCAGATATAGCCATGTATACCGCCAAGAAGTCCGGAAAGAACAAACTGGCGCATTACACCGATTCATCAGATGCCGAGGCATATAAGCGCCTTGACATGGAAAAGAGCATGCGTGCGGCGACTGCCACGGATTATGAACAGTTTGAGGTCTACTATCAGCCGATCGTCGACATCAAGAAGCCCGGCAATCCCTGCACGGGAGCAGAGGCGCTTATCAGATGGAACTCAGCGGAGCTCGGGTTCATCTCGCCTGCGGACTTCATACCGCTGGCCGAGTATCTCGGACTTATCAATCCGATAGGGCTTCATGTCCTGAGGAAGGCATGTGAGGCCGTTAAGTATTGGAACGAGAACGGACATCCGTATTACAAGGTAAACGTCAATCTTTCGGTTGTTCAGCTCATGCAGAACGACATAGTTGAAAATATAGGAAAGACGATAGAAGAAATAGGCGTCAACCCGAGAAACCTTACTCTCGAGGTTACAGAATCGCTGGCCATAAATGATATGGACCGTATGAAGAAGATCCTCGGAGAGATCAAGAAGCTCGGAATACGCATAGCTCTCGATGATTTCGGAACGGGGTATTCATCGCTCAACCATATCCGTGAGATACCTCTCGATGTCATAAAGGTCGACCAGACATTTGTGACGGATCTTGCTACCGACCAGTACGCACAGTCGTTCGTCAGGATGATAGGCGAACTTGCGGAGGCACTCGGTGTGCGGGTATGCGTTGAGGGAATAGAGACAGTTGAGCAGTTTAAGGCGCTTGAGAACATGAACGTAAGGATGGTTCAGGGCTTTTATTTTGACAAGCCGATGCCAAGGGATGAGTTTGAGAAGAAATATCTGAATCAGTTTGAGGGAGGATGACTATGGAGAAGATCAATCTGTTTAAGGAACTCGATTTAAATTCATATCCCGGAAGGGGTATCGTCATAGGAAGGTCTTCGGACGGAAAATATGCCGTTTCGGCATATTTTATTATGGGAAGGAGTGCCAATTCCAGGAACAGGGTATTTGTGGAAGACGGAGACGGAATACGCACAAAAGCCTTTGACGAGGCAGCGGTTGAGGATCCTTCGCTCATCATCTATTCGCCTGTAAGGGTGCTCGGCAGCACGACGGTCATAACCAATGGTGACCAGACCGACACGGTATATGACGGGCTGAAGGACGGCCTGACTTTTGAGCAGGCATTAAGGTCCCGCGAGTTCGAACCGGACGCGCCCAATTATACGCCGAGGATATCGGGCATCATGGATGTTAAGAATGGGAAGTTCTCCTATGAGCTTTCGATATTAAAGAGTGACAACGGCAATCCGGAACAGTGCCTGCGCTATACGTTCTCATATGACAGTCCTCTTGCCGGAGAGGGGCATTTTATCCACACATACATGAGGGACGGCAATCCGCTTCCTTCATTTGAGGGTGAGCCTAAATTCGTCGGGATCGAGGGAGATTTCGAGTCATTTTCCAACAGGCTCTGGGAGAGCCTGAACCTTGATAACAAGGTATCGCTTTTTGTCCGTTTCACCGATCTTTCCACCGGAGAAGCGAAGACAAAGATATTCAACAAACTGGAGAAAAATGATGAAAGAGCTTGAGCTTAAATACGGATGCAATCCGAACCAGAAACCCGCAAGGATATACGTATCCGACGGGAGCGATCTTCCCATAACGGTACTTAACGGACGTCCGGGATACATCAACCTTCTCGACGCTTTTAACGGCTGGCAGCTTGTTTCCGAGCTTAAGGCTGCAACAGGTTATCCCGCCGCCACTTCATTCAAGCATGTGAGCCCTGCAGGTGCCGCGATCGGCAAGCCCCTTTCGGATACGCTGAAAAAGATATATTTCGTTGATGACCTTGGAGAACTGTCACCCATTGCCTGCGCATATGCCCGCGCAAGGGGCGCCGACAGGATGTCGTCATTTGGCGATTTCGTGGCCCTTTCCGATGTATGTGATGTTCCTACGGCAATGATGCTGAAAAGGGAAGTATCGGACGGTATCATAGCACCCGGATACGAGCCGGAAGCGCTCGAGATACTCTCAGCCAAAAAGAAGGGCAATTATGCCGTCATACAGATAGACAGTTCATATAAGCCCGCTCCCGTTGAACATAAGGAAGTGTTCGGAGTGACTTTTGAACAGGGACGGAATGACATCACGATAGACGCATCGCTCCTTGAAAACATAGTTACGAAAAATAAGGATCTTCCCGAAGACGCAAAGCATGATCTTCTGATATCGCTCATCACGCTCAAGTACACCCAGTCCAATTCCGTCTGCTATGTTAAGGACGGCCAGGCCATAGGCATCGGAGCCGGCCAGCAGTCGAGAGTCCACTGCGTGCGCCTGGCGGGACAGAAGGCTGACAACTGGCTGCTGCGTCAGAGCCCGAGGGTTATGGAACTTGATTTTGCCGAAGGAATAGGACGTGCTGACAGGGATAATGCGATAGACAATTATATCGGCGACACATATATGGATGTGATCGGCGACAATGTGTGGCAGAAGTATTTCAGGACAAGACCGGATGTATATACCTCAGAGGAGAAGAGGGAATGGCTTGACAGAGCTTCCGGCATATCGCTCGGTTCGGATGCTTTCTTCCCGTTCCGCGATAGCATAGACCGCGGTGCGAAGAGCGGGGTTTCATACATCGTACAGCCCGGCGGCTCTGTAAGGGACGACCTTGTCATAGAGGCATGCGATGAGTACAAAATGGTCATGGTATGCAACGGAGTGCGCCTGTTCCACCACTGATTTTGTCCTTGACAATATGGACACCGTCCTATATAATTTCAAATGTTCTGCAAAGAACGGGGGATCTTAGCTCAGCTGGGAGAGCATCTGCCTTACAAGCAGAGGGTCATAGGTTCGAGCCCTATAGGTCCCATTTAAGGAATAGAGGATTTGAGGCAATACGGTCGGACTGCTCGCGCATTGCGTCGTGATCACCTGATCACGACTTATCAACATTAGCTTCGCAAATGCTGAGGGGCGCTCGCGGTGGAGACAGACCTCTTCCCGATCCGCTTCGCGGTCGGGCCCCTTCTATCTCCATATGGCGAGGTGGCTCAACTGGCTAGAGCGTCCGGTTCATACCCGGGAGGTTGAGAGTTCAAGTCTCTCCCTCGCTACTGATCAAAACCCCGAAAAATCAAGGCTTCCAAGATTTTCGGGGTTAATTTTTTTTCATATATCTGTCACGATTGCCAAATCGGTCAAAATGAATAAAAATGTATAAGAGAAGAAAGACCGGCATGCACACATAAGAAACAGGAGGATGGCGAATGGTAAAATGGGGTGTTCTTGGAACTGCAAACATAGCAAAGGGCTGTACAATCCCGGGGATGAAGAAGGCAGATAACTGCGAGCTTTATGCAATAGCGGGAAGGAATGAAGACAAGGTTAAGGCCTATAAGGAAGAATTCGGGTTCGCTAAGTCCTATGTCGGATACGAAAAGCTGCTTGAGGATCCTGATGTCCGGGCCGTTTACATACCGCTTCCAAACCATCTTCATAAGGAATGGGTGCTAAGAGCACTCAGGGCCGGAAAGCATGTTCTTTGCGAAAAACCGCTCGCGCTCAATGCGGAAGATGCAGCCGAGATGTTTGAGGCTGCAAAGGAAAACGGAGTCATCCTGATGGAGGCTTACGCATATCTTCATACACCGTATATCGAAGCACTGAAAAAAGAAATAAAGGACGGGAGCATAGGTGACGTTGACTATGTGGAAACCGCATTCCTTACCCAGGGTTATACGGATGACATACGTCTGTATAAGGAAATGGGTGGCGGCGCGGTATTCGATCTCGGGTGCTACTGCACGACGATGATATTGTCACTGATCGGCTCTGAGCCCGATCTCGTCATGGGCAGGGCTGAGTTCAATGAGTATGGGGCTGATGCATTTACTGCCGTGATGATGAAGTTCAAAAACGGGGTCAGGGCGGCATTTAATGTAGGAATGATATTTGAACCCGGGTCCGACGCAAGGTGGGACAGGCTGTATATACACGGCTCAAAAGGGTTCATTGAATCAAAGGTTGAGTACAACGAGTCCGGAGAGCTCAGCTATACAGTCGTATCTGATGGCATAAGAACAGAGAAAAAGGTCACGGCAGGCCATAACTATATGCTTGAGGTGGAACAGCTGGGCAGATGCATCGAAAATGGAGAGAAGCAGCATGTCACTCCGGAATTTTCGGTCAGGAATGCAAAACTGCTTGATACGATACTTGAACAGATAGGATACAGATGTCCGCATACAGTCAATATGACCAGATCAGCGCGGTTATGATATAATAAGTGATCATGATACCGTTTAATGTGCCCCCGTGTGTGGGGAATGAGATCAATTATATAGAGGATGCCATCAAAGGACGCAAGATAAGCGGTGACGGAAAGTACACAGGGCTTTGCAGCGGATGGCTCGGGGAGCACCTTGGAGCCCGTAAGATACTGCTTACGACATCATGCACCCATGCGACGGAAATGGCGGCTATCCTGTCGGGAATACGTGAAGGCGATGAAGTGATAATGCCGTCATACACGTTCGTCTCGACCGCAGATGCGTTTGTGCTGCGCGGCGCGGTGCCGGTGTTCGTGGATATACGCCCGGACACGATGAACATCGACGAGAAGCTCATCGAACAGGCAATAACGCCCAGGACAAAGGCCATAGTCGTCGTTCATTACGCGGGCGTTGCCTGTGAGATGGATACGATAAATGACATTGCAAGGCGGCACAACCTTGCGGTCATAGAAGATGCGGCCCAGGCAGTACTCAGCACATATAAGGGGAAGTATCTCGGAACGATAGGCGATTACGGATGCTACAGCTTCCATGAGACGAAAAACTATTCCATGGGTGAGGGCGGAGCGCTTGTCATAAAGAATGAGGATATGATCGAGCCTGCCGAGATCATCCGCGAAAAAGGAACGAACCGCAGCAAGTTCTTCAGGGGCGAGATCGACAAGTATACCTGGGTTGAGGCCGGTTCGTCATACCTTCCGAGCGAACTCAATGCCGCTTACCTGTTCGCACAGCTTGAAAAGGCGGATGAGATATTCGAAGACAGGATGAGGACGTGGAACAGATATAAGGATGAGCTTTCGGACCTTGAGGAAAGCGGCAGTATAAGCCTGCCTGTGATCCCCGAAGGATGCACCCACAATGCGCACATGTTCTATATCAAGACAAAGGATCTTGATGAGAGGACCAGGTTCATAAACCATATGAAGGAGCATGACATACTTGCCGTGTTCCACTATGTGCCGCTTCATTCAGCCCCTGCGGGGCGAAAATATGGCCGCTTTGCGGGATATGACATATATACGACCGCAGAGAGCAGCAGGCTGGTCAGGCTTCCGCTCTATTACGGCATGAATGATGACGATGCAGGTGCCGTCATAGAAGCCGTAAGATCATTTTATTCGTAAACCATTCACAGAAAGACACAGGGGACCGCGAAATATGGAAAATAAGACGCTTCTGAGCTTTGTCATACCGTGCTACCGGAGCGAGAAAACGATCGGAAAAGTGATCGGGGAGATAAAGGAGACAGTTGCCGGAAGGAGCGGATATGACTATGAGATAATCGCGGTCAATGACTGTTCTCCCGACGGCGTTTTCGATGTGCTGAAAGCGCTTGCGGCGGAAGATAAGAAGATAAAGGTCATAAGCCTTGCCAAGAACATGGGAAAACATTCCGCGGTCATGGCGGGATATTCATATGTGACAGGCGATTATGTCGTAAACCTCGATGATGACTGCCAGAGCCCCGTGAACAGGCTCTGGGATCTGCTCGAACTCTTAGAGGCCGATAAGTGCGATGTCGCGACGGCCGAGTACATAACGAAGAAGGAATCTGCATGGAAGCGCCTCGGAAGTTCGGCCAACAGGGTGATCGCCGAGATGATGCTCGATAAGCCCAAGGGCCTCCGGTTTGAGAACTTCAGCATTATCAAGAGATTCGTCATGGATGAGGTCATCAGGTACAAAAATCCCTTTCCGTTTCTCGAAGGCCTGTACCTTAGGGTGACCAAGAGGATAATCTCGGTAAAGATGGACCAGAGGGACCGCGGTGATGACAACGCGACCGGGTTTACGTTCTGGAAATCGCTTTCCCTGTTTGCAAACGGTTTCACGAACTTCTCCGTCAAGCCGCTTCGGTTCGCACTCATCGTCGGAACGCTCTTTGCCGTGTTCGGCTTCGCGTTCGGGCTGTTCATCATCATAAGGAAACTGATATATCCCGACATCCCCATGGGCTGGAGCTCAATGATGGCGGTAACTCTCTTTTCGAGCGGAATGATAATGCTCCTGCTCGGAGTGATCGGAGAGTATGTTGGAAGGATCTTTATATGCATCAATGAATCTCCCCAGTATGTCGTCAGGGAGACAGTAAACGTTGAGGAGGAAGACGGATGAGATTCAGCGCCCATCACAGAAAGAAAATGGGTGAACTCTTCGGGGTGGAAGGGTTTGCAAAGACCGAAAAATGCAATGTATGCGGCGGAACATATTTTGAGCGCATGCTCCCGTCCGCGGACAATAAGGACCTGTATTTTATAAGGTGCCGAAGGTGCAATGCCATAACTTATAACCTTGTCCCGACCGCCGAGATACAGAAGAAGATATATGAAAATTACGACTACTGGGGCGATGCCGAAGGCGGCCAGTACACCTTCTCCGGCGAGGACAGGTTTGCGAAGCATCTGTATGCCATCCTGCCGGTAAGCCGTGATGCAGGCACCATCCGGATACTTGATTTTGGCGGGGGCGACGGCTCGCTTGCAAAGGCCTTCGCGGAAAATCATTTAAACAGCGGCATTGACGCAGACATTGAGATCGACGTCGTTGACTACGGCGACAATATCTGCCCCGACAGCGGCAGGATGCGCTTTAGGAAAACGTTTCCCATAAGCTCACTTGAGGACGGAAGGATGTATGACATCATCATCGCTTCCGCGGTCATGGAGCATCTTGACAACCCGGGAGAGGCGTTCAGGATATTGTTCGCACACCTGAAAAAATCAGGATCGGTATATTTCCGGACACCATACATGTATCCGCTCTATTCGCTCATGAGGCGTTTCGGCGTGAACATGGATATGGAATGGCCGGACCACATCTGGGACATGGGAAAGGAATTCTGGGAAGGCCTGCCCGGCATTCCTGGGATCGGTGAAGGCTTAAAATGCGTGCTTTCAAGACCTTCGATCGTGGAGAAGACGCTTAAGTCCGATTTTGGCGTAGCCGCCGCATCCCATATCATGAAGGCGCCGTGGCATCTTTTCCACGGGTGGCCCTATGTCGGCGGATGGGAGTGCGTGTACGTAAAAGAGTGAAGATATGAGAAGAGTACTGGTTACGGCCATAAGCGGTGACCTTGCAAACGGGATACTGCGCATACTTGGCGAAAATCATATAACGGCATACGGCACTGATATCTACGACTATCCTGTCGGGATGGACAAAGTCATTGAATGGAAAAAGATATGCCCTGCGAGAGATCCCGGATATACCGGCGTTCTGCTCGGGCTGTGTCGAATGTGGGAGATAACGCACATTATCCCCGGAAACGAGTCCGAGCTCAAAGTCCTGTCGGATAACAGGGATGAGTTTGAAGCCCTCGGAATAAGGCTTATCATTAACAGTCCGAAGATCATTGACACTTTTCTCGACAAATATGAGACTGCGCGCGCGCTTTCGGAAATAGGGATAAGCGTGCCGGATACATATCTTTATGATGGGTTTGTCCCTGACGGAAGGCAGTACATCGCGAAGCTTAGGAGCTCGTGCGGCTCGAAGTTCCTCGAGCTTGTAAAGTCAAAGGATGATATCTCCTGCCCGGAAGGTGCGGGTGATGTCATCATCCAGGAATACATTGACGCAGAGGATGAAGAGTATACCGTGGGCGTATTTTCCGACGGGGATGCAGTCAGCACGGTTATATTCAACCGCACTCTTAAGCACGGCTACACGGATTTTGTTGAGCTTTGCACCGATGATGCCATGACAGATGCCGCCGAAAAGATCGCACGGCATTTCGGCCTCAGGGGATACTTAAACGTTCAGCTCAGAAAAAAGAACGGCGTTCCTACGGTATTTGAGATCAATCCGAGGATAAGCGGATCCGTGGGTTTCCGGCATCTGGCGGGATTCGATGACGTCCTGTGGTGGCTTGATCTTGCCGATGGGATAACTCCGGAAAGGTATGCCGGCAGATATAAAAAGATGACCGCAATGAAGGAACTTGTCGAGAAGATCATTATCAGGGAGTAGCGTATTGAACATTCTGGTAACGGGTGCATCCGGCTTTATCGGAAGCGCCATAGCATCGAAACTGAAAAGCGAACATGAAGTCATCGCGGCATCAAGATCCGGCACTGCAGCAGACGGCACCCGCGGGCTTAAATGGGACATAACGGAAGAGATCCCGGCAGAACTTGACGGGACTGAAATAGATGTAATAGTGCATGCGGCCGCATCGCTCAGCATGGACGACATGTCGCCGGAAGCAGTCATGACGAACTGCGTCGGAACTTATAACGTATTTAACCTGGCCGTTTCAAAGAAGGTAAAGCGGATAGTGTACATTTCGTCGCTTCCCGTCATAGGAAAGCCTAACGGAGTCATTACGGCGGATACACCGCCGGCCCCTTTAAGCATCTACCACGCATCAAAGGCTGCCGGAGAAATGATCGTAAAGCAGGCCGAAAGATACGGCATCGGATATGTCACGTTGCGAGTTCCGTCCCCGGTCGGTGTGGGAATGCCGGAGAAGACGATACTTTCCGTCATGATAAAAAGGGCACTCGCAAATGAACCTCTCGTCATATACGGAAAGGGCACACGCCGCCAGAATTATATAGATGTAAGGGATATCGCATGTGCCGTGTCAGGCGCTGCGGTGGCCGAGCATATCGAAAACGGCATTTATAACCTTGCGTCGGACAGGACGTATTCCAACAACGAGGTCGCGGAACTGTGCAGAAGGGTCACGGGAAGCACTTCAGTCATAGAACATGCGGATAAGAACGATCCGTATGATGACTGGGACTATACGGCCGATACGAAGAAGCTTGAGAACGCCATAGGGCCGTATCTCCTGCATGACCTGGAGGATACCGTCAGGCATACCGCCGGCAGCTTTGCGGGGTCGGCAGGATGAGGATACTGTTTTTTTCCGATGCGCACGGTAACGAACATGCGGTCAGGGCTTTTCTGAAAAAATCGGAGGATACGCCGCATGACCTTATGATATACGGCGGAGACTCGTTCGGTTATTATTTCGGAGCGGACAGCGTCATAAGCCTTATCAGGGAAAGGGCTGATGTATGCCTTCTCGGGAACCATGACAGGATGATGCTCGATGTCATCGACAGAAAGAGGGATGCATCGGAGCTGATAAAAAAATATGGGGATTCGTACAGGGATTTTCATGCTATATCACCGGAGAATATCGATTTTCTGCGAAGCCTTGAGAGCAGGTATGAGCTCAGGTCCGGCCGGATGCGGATGGTGTTTGTCCACGGAAGCATTGAAGATCCCCTTGACGGGCGCATATATCCTGATGCCGTCATAGAGGATGAGAGCAAATACGAGGGCATCGATTACGTGTTCTGCGGACATACGCACCACAAGATGGTAAAGCGTGCCGGCGGCTGCTTTATCGTAAATCCCGGCTCCATAGGCCAGCAGAGGGACGGAAAAGGTATATCATACATAATATTTGATACCGAAACGGGTGAGCTTACGTTTCACATTGTGGATTATGACCGCGCATCGGCAGAGCGTGAGGCAGAGCGCTGCGAATCGGACCCGGAAATGAGAGGCAGGCTCATAGAGGCCATATACAGGAAATGCATCAAGAGACCGGAGGGACGCCTGTAAAGTGAAAATGGAACTGTTCAACATATATACATGGATCTTTAACCTGTATTATATGCTTCTCGAGCTCTTTCCGCTCCGGATGAGGGCGCTTCTTCTGCGTCCGCTTTTCGGAAAGCTGGGAAAGGGCGTCCGTCTCATAGATTACAAGACATATTTCAGGTATCCCCATAAGATCGAGATCGGTTCTTACGTATCCATTAACAGGGGCTGCTTCTTTGCGGCATCAATGAGTTCCGGCAGGAAGCGGGACATCATCATCGGTGATCATGTCGTTTTTGCGCCGAATGTAAGATTATTATCCGCAGGACATGATTACAGCGAGTATTCTCTTCCCGATACGAGCGGACAGATCGTGATAGGAGACTACGCCTGGATTGGCGAGGGTGCCGTGATCCTTCAGGATGTCACCGTCGGCGAGGGCGCCGTGATAGGCGCGGGAAGCGTTGTCACAAAAGATATCCCGCCTTATACGGTATGGGCAGGCAATCCGGCAAGGCAGATAGGCCCAAGGAATATGACGGAGGGACCCGGAGGCTCATCCTTTGGGAAAAAGGTGGAAGATAAATGAAGGCCATCCTGAAAAAAGCGGCGGATAACTGGGCGGCAGTTTTTCTGCTTGCTTTTTTTGCGGTTACGCTTGTTTATATCGTGACCGCCGGGGACGGGATCTATCTTCAGATACATGACAATCTCGACTCGAACATAGCTATCTATAAGATGATGAAGGACTCACGTCTTTTCTGGTCGTTCGGGACACGTGCCCCGATGCTCGGCGGGCTTGACAGGAACTATCTCGTTTCGGACCTTAATCCGTATCCGCTTCTGCATATGGCGTTCCCGACACTTGCGGCTGTCATCACCGCCTGGTATTTAAAGATAGCCATGGCGGCCGCCGGATTCGTTTTCCTTGGGAGAACGGTCTATGGAAGGGAATGTGACGCAAATCTTTTTGCCGCCTGCGGATTTATATACGGCATCATGCCGACATATCCGACCACGCCTTTCGGCTTCGCATCGCTCCCGATCCTGATGGCAGTCATGATAAGGCTTTACAGGAAATGGGATGTCCGTTACATACCCGTTCTCGTTCTCTATCCGATGCTCTCGTATTTTTCGGTGTTCGGACTGTTCATATGCGGGTTCATCCTGCTTTTCTTCATCATTGACTTTATTGCCCGCAGAAAGCCGGCGTGGCGCATTCTTGCCGCACTTGCCGCGGTATCGGCCGGTTATGTGATCGCTGACTGGCGCCTTTTTTATGTCATGTTTGCCTCCGGCGAGGAGACGATCCGTTCAACGTTTGCGGATGGATACGCGACCACTCTGCAGGCACTGAAACTGTTCGGAAGTGTTTTTGTAAAACATCTGCCTTCCGCGCAGACTTATTTCCTGCTTCCGGTATGCGCCGCATATTTCCTGTTCATAAACGGAAGATATATCTTAAGAAAAGAATATAAAGGCATTTCCTCCGATCCGTTCAACTGGCTGATGCTCTGGCAGGCATTCAATTGCATGGTCTACGCACTTGAGAACGTCAGATGGTTCAAGAACCTGATAGGGACTGTCTTTCCTCCGCTCAAGGGAATGGCTCTCAACAGGACGGTATGGTTTTCGCCGTTCATATGGTGCTTCATGTTCATGATGGTCCTTATCCGCCTGTCATGGAAAAGCGGCGTAAAGATCCTGCTGTGCCTTGCGGCTTTCATTTCCGTATGCACCTGGAAATCTCCGCACAATCACATATACTATAATGCCGGGATCGCAGCGGACCGGATCGCGGGAGAAGAGACGGATATGATGACTTACGGAAAATTCTATTCTCCTGCCCTGTTTGGCGCCATCAAGGAAGACATCGGGTATAACGGTGAGTGGTCCGTCGCATACGGAATGCATCCCGGGATACTCATATACAATGACATAGCAACGCTTGACGGCTATTTCCCGATCTATCCGATAGGGTACAAGGACAGGTTCCGAAAGCTTATCGCTCCCGAACTTGAGCAGGATCCTGAAAACAGGGACTATTTCGACAACTGGGGCGGAAAAGCATACATTTTTTCAAAGGATACTGAAAGCAAACAGCTCTTTAACATAGACGGAGAAGAATCCGAAATGCTGATAGACCCCGTTGCCTTCAGGGAAATGGGGGGAAAATATGTTTTCTCCACCGTGAAGGTGACAAATGCTGAAACGCTTGGATTCAGGCTGCTTGGGGTATACGGGGACGGTATGCCGTATGTGATACATGTTTACGGCATGGACTGAATGACCGGTCGGCATGATGCAGCGTACCCGGCAAAATCGTATGCATGCCGCTTCTTCTTGACATGAGCGGCATTAAGAACGTATATATGTAGTCAGGCGGATAATGACAGGAGCCGCCGGGAGATGTAATGGGACTGATAAGTAAGATAAGAGAAGAGATAAGTGTCATAAGGGAGAGGGATCCGGCAATCCATTCTTCACTTGAGGTGATACTTTACCCTTCTTTCAAGGTGATGCTGAGCTACCGCATGGCACATAAGCTTTACATGAAAAAGCATTATTTCCTTGCGAGGCTTATATCGCAGCGTGCGGCAAGGCGCACCGGGATCGAGATACATCCCGGAGCAAAGATAGGAAAAGGATTTTTCATCGATCACGGAAACGGTGTCGTGATAGGTGAGACTGCGGAGATAGGCGATAATGTAACGCTCTATCAGGGAGTCACCTTGGGCGGAACCGGAAAGGAATCGGGCAAGAGGCATCCCACCGTGTGCGACAATGTCATGATAAGCGCAGGAGCGAAGGTTCTCGGCTCGTTTACGATAGGTGCCAATTCAAAAGTCGGAGCGGGCTCTGTCGTTCTCGAAGAGGTGCCGCCGAACTCAACGGTGGTCGGTGTTCCGGGACACGTGGTCAACAGGGATAAGGTGTCGATACCGCGCGAGACTCTCGACCAGACGGATCTGCCGGATCCGGTGTCCGAGGACATCAGCGTCCTCAAAAAAGAAAATACCGAGCTCACAAGAAGGCTTCTGATACTCGAGGACGAGGTCAGGCAGCTTAAGAAGTGATCTATATGAAATGAGCAGTCTGATCATGTGAAAGGGAAGGGAACAGGATATGTTTGATGCTGAAAAGACGGCCGAACAGTGTGCACAGTGGATACGTGATTTTTTCGAAGAGAACGGAAAGGGCTGCAATGCGGTGCTCGGAATATCGGGGGGCAAGGATTCCTCGGTCGCTGCTGCGGTCTGTGTAAAGGCTCTTGGGAAAGACAGGGTGATAGGTGTTCTGATGCCTGCAGGTGAGCAGGCGGATATAGATATGTCCCACCTTCTGTGCGAGCATCTCGGGATCAGGAATTATACGGTAAATGTCGGTGCGGCCATTGAAGCCGTAAAATCGGCTGTGCCGTTTGAACTGTCGAAACAGAGTGTCATCAATCTTCCGCCTAGGATCAGGATGGCTACCGTCTATGCCGTGTCACAGAGCATGAACGGCAGGGTCGTAAATACCTGCAATCTTTCCGAGGACTGGGTTGGTTATTCAACAAGATACGGTGATTCGGTCGGTGACTTCAGCCCGCTGTCGCACCTGACGGTCCAGGAGGTCAAGGCGATAGGAAGAGTGCTCGGACTTCCCGAAGCGCTCATTGAGAAGACACCGAGCGACGGGCTGTGCGGCCTTACCGATGAGGACAATCTGGGCTTTACCTATGCGGTGCTTGACAGATATATAAGGACGGGCGAGATCGACGATCCCGAAACCAAGGAACTCATCGACAGGAAACACAGGGCAAATGCGTTTAAGCTCAAACTCATGCCGGGATTTGATCCGGGCATCGAAGTTGCGGCAGATGACTGAATAGACCGAACGGTCTGAAAGGCTTTGATATGCGTATAGGAATGGGATATGATGTTCACCGCATGGCAGAGGGCAGAAAGCTTATCATCGGCGGTGTAGAGATACCTTATGACCGTGGGCTTCTGGGACATTCGGATGCGGATGTCCTGCTTCACGCTATTATGGATGCGCTCCTCGGTGCGGCATCACTAGGGGACATCGGAAAGCATTTTCCGGATACCGACGAAAGATACAGGGGAATATCATCGCTTAAGCTTCTTGAACAAACAGGACAGCTGCTTATTGAAAACGGGTGGATAATTGAAAACATCGATGCCACCATAATAGCCGAAAAACCCAAGATGCGGCCGTATATAGACGCGATGAATGAAAACATCGCAAAGACTCTCGGCATAGAGGCCTCAAGGGTTAATGTCAAGGCCACGACCGAAGAGGGACTCGGCTTTACAGGAAGCGGAGAGGGGATGAGCGCACAGGCAATATGCCTGCTTAGCAGTGCCGATGATCTGTGTTCTGACAGCGTCCTCCTTGCAGATGCATCATCGGACGGAAGCGTCAGCTTTCGCGGAATGTGCGGCAGCTGCAGCGGCTGCGTGGGGATTTCGCCTGACGGCGGCGCAGGAATCGTAAGCGGCGATGCAAAAAGAAACAAAAAACCTGAAAAGAACGCCGGTAAGAAAAAAAGAGAAAAAAAGACAAAAGATAAGAAGAACATAGAAAAAAAGACCAAGGATAAAATGAATAAGTCCAAAGAGAAAAAGAACAAGGACAGGAAATAATCAAGGAGAACCATGATGAAGCTTTACAATTCACTTACTAAAAGAGTTGAGGATTTTGTCCCGAACACTCCGGGAAAGGTCAGCATGTACACATGCGGGCCTACCGTTTACCATTTCGCGCATATCGGAAACCTGAGGAGCTACCTTATGGAGGATGTTCTTGAAAAACTGCTGAGGTTTTCGGGCTATGACGTCAAGCGTGTCATGAACATCACAGATGTCGGACATCTTTCATCCGATGCGGATACCGGTGAGGACAAGATGCTGAAGGGCGCAAAGCGTGAGCACAAGACCGTTATGGAGATCGCAAAGTTTTATACGGATGCTTTCTTTGCTGACTGCGCCAAGCTTAACATAAAGACGCCGGATGTGGTCGAGCCCGCGACAAACTGCATCCCCGAGTTCATACACATGATCGAAGTGCTCCTTGAGAAGGGCTATGCGTATAAAGCGGGGCCGAACGTTTATTTTGACACATCAAAGCTCGACGATTATTTCGTATTCGGAAGCCAGGATGAAAAAGAGCTAATGGTCGGCGTCAGGGATGATGTAACGGAGGATGCCAACAAGCGGAACAAAAATGATTTTGTCCTCTGGTTCACACAGTCGAAATTCGAAGACCAGGCACTGAAATGGGACAGCCCCTGGGGCGTCGGCTATCCGGGATGGCACATTGAGTGTTCGTGCATAAGCATGAAGCATCTCGGCGAATACATGGACATCCACTGCGGAGGCGTGGACAATATATTCCCACACCATACGAACGAGATAGCACAGTCCGAATCGTACATCGGGCATAAGTGGTGCAACTACTGGTTCCATGTTCACCATCTGAATGATGAGACGGGCAAGATGAGCAAGTCAAAGGGTGAGTTCCTGACCGTATCGCTTCTCGAGGAGAAGGGTTACGATCCGCTCGCATACCGCCTGTTCACGCTGCAGAGCCACTACAGGAAACCGCTCGTATTTACATACGATGCGCTCGACCAGGCTGCCGCAACCTATAAAAAGCTGAAGAACAGGATCGCTTCGATACCCGAAGACGGAAGCGTAGATGAGGCGGCAAAGACGGAATGGCACGGCAGGTTTGCCGAGACAGTCGGAAACGACGTAAATACCGCTATGGGACTGACGCTTGTTTATGATGTGTTAAAGAGCGATCTTAACGGGGCGACGAAGCGCGCGGTCATAGATGATTTTGACTATGTGCTCGGGCTTAAGCTGCTTGAGGCCGGTTCAGAGGAAAAAGAAGATGACAATGCCGTATCTCCCGAGTTCGCAGCTCATGTGGAGGAGAAGATCGCGGAGCGTGCGGCTGCCAAGAAGGAGAAGAACTTTGCTCTCGCGGACGAGATAAGGGCCGCACTCCTTGCAGAGGGAGTGGTCCTTGAAGACACAAGGGAAGGGGTCAAGTGGCATCTGTCATGAAATACATTGACCGAAAGGCAGTGTTTGGCAGGTAAATGACAGGCTTTAGGCAATGGCTGATCTGTTAGCATCCATCAAAGAAAAATTCGGTCCTGAAGGTGGGGACCCCGGACAGTATTCCCCGCTGTCGCTCGCGTTTATCGGTGACAGCATATACGGGGCCGTTGTAAAGACGGCCGTGGTCCTTGACGGAAACTGTCCCGCGAACAGGCTGGACAAGAAAGCGGTAAAGTACATCAAGGCGGTGAGCCAGGCCGCGGCGGCAGACTATCTGACCGAAAGCGGGCTTCTGACTGAAGAGGAGCTTGCGGTATACAGGCGCGGCAGGAATGCCAATCCGCGGACGACTGCCAAGAATGCTCCGACAGGCGACTACCGGAAGGCCACGGGACTCGAGGCGCTCATAGGCTATCTGTACCTTAAGGGGGATATGGAAAGGGTGATAGAGCTCATCCATATATGCTGCCGGGAAGGAGCGCAGAACGGAGAGGAAATATAATGGGATACGAAGAATTTACCATAGAAGGCCGTAATCCGGTCATAGAGGCGCTCCGCGCAAAAAAACCGATCGACAGGCTGTTCATACTCGACGGATGCAATGACGGCCCAATATCAACGATAAAGCGCGAAGCCAGAAAGCTTGATGTCCAGGTGAAGTTCGTCGAAAAGGAAAGGCTCGATTCGATGAGCACCACCGGCCACCATCAGGGTGTCATAGCAAAATGCGCTGCGTATGAGTATGCTGATGTCGATGACATCCTTAAGAAGGCGGAAGATAAGGGTGAGGACCCGTTCATCATCATTCTTGACGGGATAGAGGATCCGCATAACCTCGGCGCGATAATAAGAAGCGCAAATCTTGCGGGCGCACATGGGGTGATCATACCGAAGAACCGCGCCGTCGGACTTACCGCAGTTGTTGCCGCGGCCAGTGCCGGAGCGATAAACTATACGCCCGTGGCGAAAGTCACGAACATCGTGCGTACCATGGAGGAACTCAAAAAGCGCGGGATATGGTTTGCCTGCGCCGACATGGACGGAGACTGCATGTATGACCTGAACCTTACCGGCCCCATAGGACTTATCATAGGCGGGGAAGGCAGCGGTGTCAGCAGGCTCGTTAAGGAAAAGTGTGACATGGTCTGCTCGATACCGATGAAGGGTGACATCGATTCACTGAACGCTTCGGTAGCAGCAGGCATCCTCATGTTCGAAGCCGTAAGGCAGAGGCGTTCTCAGGCAAAATGATGCCGGCAGGTAAGGGATATGACCAATTACGAATCAATGACCGATGAGGAACTCATCATTGCCCTTCGTGACGGTGACGGAAAAGTCATCGACCATCTGATCGAAAAATACAAGGAGCTCGTGCGCCGAAAGGCCGGAAGCATGTTCATACTCGGCGCGGACAAGGAAGACCTTATCCAGGAAGGGATGATCGGCCTTTATAAAGCGGTGCGTGACTATGACGCGGGAAGGGATGCGAGCTTCTATACGTTTGCGGACCTGTGCGTTTCGAGGCAGATGTATAAGGCGGTCGAAGCCGGCAACCGCAAGAAGCATGCCCCCCTGAACTCTTATATATCCATCTACGAGGATGACGAGTCCGATGACAGAGAGGGAATACCGGAAATGCTCCTCTCCCAGGACGGCATGAGCACCGAAGACATGGTGATAGATAAGGAGCAGGCCGAAGATCTTGAGCAGAAGATATATGACAGCCTCAGCGACTTTGAACGGAAGGTGCTGAACCTGCGCCTTACCGGACTTGCATATACATCCATTGCAAAAATACTCGGACGGGATGAAAAATCGACAGACAACGCGCTGTCAAGGATAAAGGTCAAGGTCAGAAAGATACTGGAAAAATGAAAAAGATAAAGATAGCTTTTTCGGATTTCTGGGACGTGTTCGATCCCAATGACAATTTCATAACGGATGCGCTTTCAAAGAATTTCGAGGTCGAAATATCAGAGGATCCCGACTTTGTTTTCTGCTCGATCTTCGGAAGGAAATACCTTAAGTATGACTGTGCGAGGATATTTTATACGGGTGAGAACATAGCTCCGGATTTCAACCTCGTCGACTACGGCATGGGCTTTCCCGACATCAGTTTTTATGACAGGTATCTGCGCCTTCCGCACTATGTGCTGTATCCCCGTGCCTGCACGCTTGCTTTGAAAAAGCCGTACATGAGCGATGAAGAGCTTACAGACCGCGGCTTTGCAAGCTATGTCATAAGCAATGCGATCTCCGCACCCGAGAGGGGCATCATGATCGAAAAGCTCGGGAAGTATAAAGAACTCGCATCGGGCGGAAGATATCACAACAACGTTGGGGGCCCTGTTGCCGACAAGATAGATTTTTCAAAGGGTTACAGATTCTCACTTGCATTTGAGAACAGCGGCTCACGCGGCTATACCACCGAAAAGATCATGGAAAGCTTTGCGGCGGGATCTGTCCCGATATACTGGGGAAACCCTGACATCGCAGGGGAGTTCAATCCAGAAAGCTTCATAAACTGTCATGATTTTGCCGGTTTTGACGAGGCGGTGGAGTTCATAAAGAAAGTCGACGGCGACGACAGCCTTTACCTGAAAATGGCAAAAGCACCGATACTGCGCGAGGATTCAAGTGCACGAAAATGCCTTGAAGAAGGATATGTGGCTGACTTTCTGAAAGAAATCTGTTCACAGGAGCCCATAGATGCCATCAGGCGCAACAGGATATACCAGGGAAAGTATTATGAGGACGAGGCCAGATTCCACCAGAAGATAGACCGTATCCTCTACCTTCCGAGAAGGGTGGCGAGGGCGCTTCGTAACAGGATGAAAAAGTGACAGGTCCTGATTGACTTTTCCCCATATCCTGTGATAAAATCTCTTAGTCTGCTGACGTGGCACAGTAGGTAGCGCACCGCATTGGTAGTGCGGAGGTCTCGGGTCCGATTCCCGACGTCAGCACTTGCATTAATCAGTGTCAAGTGTCAAGGGGACGGTTCTTTTGACACACTAAACAGTGTGTCAAAAGAACCGTCCCCTTGACACTTGCTATGGGATTTTTCATGCGTAGATTCATTGGAGACAAAAAATTCTATAAGGAGCTTTTCGCGATAGCCCTGCCGATAATGGCCCAGAACGGGATATCGAACATCGTCAACATGCTCGACAACCTGATGGTCGGGCGGATAGGCACCGAGCAGCTGTCAGGTGTCTCGATAGTAAATGACCTGATGTTCGTTTACATGCTGTGCCTGTTCGGCGCCATAAGCGGTGCCGGAATATTTACCGCACAGTACCACGGGCAGAGAAACAATGACGGGGTAAGGGATACTTTCAGGATCAAGGTCATCATATGCGCACTCATCATGGTCTGCGGGATCGCTGTCTTCGGAACTATGGACAGGACGCTGATATCGTACTACCTGCATGAGGGATCGCAGTCCGGAAATCTTTCGGCGACGCTTGAATACGGGCATGTTTACATGATGTTTATGCTTTTCGGGCTTCTGCCGCAGGCGGCCGAATCGGTCTACTCATCGACGCTTCGAGAGACAGGTGAGACCGTCATTCCGATGCGGGCAAGCTTCGCCGCGGTGTTCATAAACCTTGTGCTCAACTA
The DNA here is from genome assembly GCA_024698075.1 of Lachnospiraceae bacterium. Taxonomy (GTDB): domain Bacteria; phylum Bacillota; class Clostridia; order Lachnospirales; family Lachnospiraceae; genus UBA2868. The sequence continues at coordinate 53,272 of JAILRP010000082.1, read as the reverse complement.
TGTGCTTATATACGGAAAATTCGGCTTTCCCGTGCTCGGTGTCGTGGGTGCAGCCATAGCAACTTCTATCTCACGCATCGTCCAGGCGCTCATCGTCATCATATGGACCCACAGGCACAGCGATGTCAAGCCATACATAAAAGGCGCATATGCCACGTTCCGTGTTTCGGGCGGGCTTGTCAGGAAGATATGCATAACCGGGCTTCCGCTCGTTTTAAACGAATCACTGTGGTCAATAGGCATAGTTCTCCAGAAGCAGAGTTACTCCACGCGCGGGCTTGCGGTTGTTGCGGGGATGAACATAAACTCCACTTTTTTCAACGTATTTTCCATATGCTTCATAGCGTTCGGGGATGCGGTCGCGATCATGGTAGGACAGCTCTTAGGTGCCGGAAAGATGAAAGAGGCAAAGGATACAGGCACAAAGATCAATGTATTCGTTACATTTTCCTGCGCCGTGATGGGAACGGTACTGTTCTTTGTCGCGCATCTTCTGCCTGAACTTTATAATACCACATCGGAGGTAAAGCATCTGGCCACTGATTTTCTGAAAGTGACGGGAGCGCTTATGCCGCTCTTCGGCCTGTGCCACAGCCTGTACTTTACGATAAGGGCCGGAGGAAGGACATTTATAACCTTCCTGTTTGACAGTGCATTCCTGATGGTCATCGGCGTACCGATGGCATTTTTCCTGACAAGGTATACGGGCCTTGATATCGTTACCATCTATGCGTTATGTGAGGGAACTGCCCTGCTGAAGGTCGGTATAGGATTTGCGATCTCCGCGAGCGGAATATGGATGCAGAATATTGTGGAAGATGTCAGCGGCTGATAAGAATATTTCTTTTATTTACGGCGTTTGTGTGTTATAATCTTACTTTAGGGTTTACAATAGCATAGTTGTATGATTTTCGGAGGTTTATACAGAATGAGTTTACAGGTAGAAAAGTTGGAAAAGAACATGGCTAAGCTTACGATCGAGGTTGATGCGGAGAAGTTCTCCGAAGCGGTCAAAAAGGCTTACAATAAAAACAAGAGCAAGATGAGCGTGCCCGGATTCAGAAAGGGCAAAGTGCCTCAGGCCATGATAGAGAAGATGTACGGTCCCGAAGTGTTTTACGAGGATGCGGCAAACTTCATCATCCCCGACGCGTATGCCGAGGAGATCGAGGCTGCCAAGGATCTTGAGGTCGTATCACAGCCCGAGATAGACGTTGTACAGATGGAAAAGGGCAAGAACTTCATCTTTACGGCGGAAGTTGCATTAAAGCCCCCCGTGGAGCTTGGAAAGTACAAGGGCGTCAAGATCGATAAGATTGACACGGAGGTTACCGACGAGGATGTAGACAACGAAGTTAAGCGCGAACAGGAAGCAAATGCCAGAACGATCACGGTCAGCGACCGCCCCGTAAAGGATGGAGATACCGCGGTGATCAACTTTGAGGGATTTGTCGATGGTGTTGCTTTTGAAGGCGGAAAGGGTGAGAACTATCCGCTCGTGATCGGATCGGGTTCTTTCATTCCCGGATTCGAGGAGCAGCTCATCGGGAAAAATACCGGGGATGAGTGCGATGTCAACGTGACTTTCCCGGAGGACTACAATGCCAAGGATCTTGCCGGCAAGGCGGCCGTCTTCAAGGTCAAGGTAAATGAGATCAAGGAAAAGGAACTCCCCGAGCTCGATGACGAGTTCGCATCGGAAGTATCCGAGTTCGATACGATGGCCGAGTACCGCGAGGACATAAAGAAGAACCTAGCGGAGAAGAAGCAGAAGGAAGCACGGGACAAGAAGGAAGATGCGGTCATTGAAGCTATCGTGAACGATTCGAAGATGGAGATACCTGACGCCATGGTGGAGACACAGACCAAGACCATGGTGAACGATTACGCCAGAAGGCTTCAGAGCCAGGGCCTGTCACTTGACCAGTACTTCATGTTCACGGGACTTGACCTTGAAAAGTTCACCGACCAGATGAGGCCGGGTGCACGCAAGAGGATCGAATCAAGGCTTATCCTTGAAGCCATTGTCAAGGCCGAGAACTTTGAAGTCAGCGACGAGGAATATGAGAAAGAGCTTGAGAGGATGGCAGAGGAATCCAAGATCGAGCTCGACAAGCTGAAAGAATATATCGGAGATGATGAGTACGGCAAGAACCAGATCATCGAGGATATCAAGATACAGAAAGCCGTTGACCTTATAGTTGACAATGCCAAGGAGAAATAAGGAGGCAGCAGGATGAGTTTAGTACCTTATGTCATAGAGCAGACGAGCCGCGGGGAACGCAGCTACGATATTTATTCGAGACTTCTCAAGGAGAGGATCGTTTTCCTCGGAGAAGAGGTCAATGAAACGACAGCAAACCTTATCGTTGCACAGATGATGTTCCTCGAGGCAGAAGATCCCGAGAAGGACATTCATTTTTATATCAACAGCCCGGGCGGATCCGTAACGGACGGCTTTGCGATATATGACACCATGCACTATGTAAAGTGCGATGTTGCGACATACTGTATAGGCATGGCGGCGAGCATGGGTGCGTTCCTCCTTGCGGGCGGAGCAAAGGGCAAGAGGTTCGTGCTTCCGAACGCGGAGATAATGATACACCAGCCTTCGGGTGGCGCAAAGGGACAGGCGACGGAGATAGAGATCGTTGCCAAGCAGATACTGCGCACGAAGGAACGCCTCAACAGGCTTCTGGCCGAGAACACCGGGCAGAGCTATGAAAAGGTTGCGGCCGATACGGAAAGAGACAGCTGGATGAGTGCCGAGGAAGCGCTCGAGTACGGCATTGTGGATAAGATAATAACTAACAGGGCATGATTGTAAGCGGGAGCTGAAATGGTAAAGAAAGATATCAGATGTTCATTTTGCGGCAAGGGGCAGGATCAGGTCAGGAAACTCATAGCCGGACCTGAAGGCGTGTTCATATGTGACGAATGCATCGAGGTGTGCATGGAGATCGTCGAGGATGAACTGTATGAACATGAGGAAGAAGCACCCGAAGGCGCGGATCTTGACATCAATCTCGTAAAGCCGAGGGAGATGAAGGCATTCCTTGATGAGAATGTCATTGGCCAGGAAGAGGCCAAGAAAGTGCTTTCGGTCGCGGTCTATAACCACTACAAAAGGATACTGTCGCAGAAGGATACGGGTGACATAGAACTTCAGAAGTCAAACGTGATCATGCTCGGCCCGACAGGCTCGGGCAAGACGCTTCTGGCCCAGACGCTCGCCAAGATCATAAACGTACCGTTCGCGATAGCGGATGCGACCGCACTTACCGAGGCCGGATATGTCGGCGAGGACGTTGAGAACATCCTGCTGAAAGTCATCCAGGCAGCGGATTACAACGTGGAGAAGGCCGAATACGGCATAATCTATATCGACGAGATAGACAAGATAACGAGAAAATCCGAAAATGTCTCCATTACAAGGGACGTATCCGGAGAGGGAGTGCAGCAGGCGCTTCTGAAGATCATCGAAGGAACGAACGCATCGGTTCCTCCCCAGGGCGGAAGGAAACATCCGCATCAGGAGCTGATACCGATAAACACCACCAATATCCTGTTCATATGCGGCGGGGCTTTTGACGGACTCGAAAAGATCGTTGAGAACCGACTTGACAGAAAATCGATCGGCTTCAATGCCGAAATCGCCACAAAGACAGAGCATGAAGTAGGACAGCTCCTGCAGCAGGTGCAGCCCGAAGATCTCATCAAGTATGGTCTTATCCCCGAGTTCGTGGGACGTGTGCCGATCTGCGTAAGCCTCGAAGGACTTGACGTGGATGCTCTCGTACAGGTGCTCCGCGAGCCCAAGAACGCGATAACGAAGCAGTACATAAAACTGTTTGAGATTGACGGCGTCGAACTGGAATTTGAGGATGATGCGATACGTGAGATAGCCCGCAAGGCATATGAAAAGAAGACAGGTGCAAGAGGACTGCGCTCAATTCTCGAAGGACTCATGAACGATCTGATGTTTGAGATCCCTTCAGACGATTCCATAACAAAATGTGTTATAACAAAAGGCGCGGTGACGGGTGAGGGCGCTCCCCTGATCGTGCGCAAAAACGATAAGGTCAAGCAGAATCTTAAGAAAGCAGAGTAGATTTGCGAAGGATAACCAAGAAGAGATATCCCTGCGTTGTCGTGATGAATATGGCGGTGCTGCCGGGCATGGTCATTCATTTTGATATCAATACGGGCGCGGGGGTCAGGGCCGTACAGCAGGCCATGATAAAGGACCGGAAGCTCTTTGTCGTTTCGGAACGAAAAGAGGAGCCGGGCAGTTCGGCAAAGCCCTCTCAGACAGGGCTTTTTGCTATGGGAACCGTATGCCTGATAAAACAGGTCGTAAAGCTCCCGGGTGACGTGCTCCGCGTTCTTGTCGAGGGAGAGGTGCGGGCAAGGCTTATATCCGCAGAGAGCGGCGATTTTCTTACCGCGGCCGCAAGGGAGGCGGTCCCGTCAGATGACTGGTATATCGGAAAGACGGTCTGTCCCGTCAATCCCGAGATCACCGAGGATAATGAGGAGAGCCGCCATAACATCATGGCAAGGATAAACATCCTTCGGGACCTTCTCATGACGATGCTCGGGTACAATCCCCAGATCGGCAAGACGCTGACAAAACAGTTCGAGGAAGCCGAGACTCTGTCTGAGCTTCTTGACTATGTTGCGATAAACGTTCCGATGCACTTTCCCGACAGGCAGGCACTGCTTGGCTGCGAGGCGGTCGAGGAACGTTTTCTGACACTTATGACGATCCTCCAGCGCGAGGTCGACATACTCGGGATCAAGTCGGACATCGCAAAACAGATAAAGGAACGCGTGGACAAAAATCAGAAGGAATACGTGCTCCGTGAACAGCTGCGCGTCATAAAGGAAGAGCTCGGCGAAGGAAGCACTGCGACCGAGGAGGAAAGATACAGGGATCAGGTAAGCCGCCTTAAAGCAAAAAAAGAGATAAAGGACAGGATCCTAAAGGAAATTGACCGCTTCAGCCATCTTCACGACGGTTCCTCCGAAGCCGAGGTCTCAAGAGGATATATAGAAACCCTTCTGGCAATGCCGTGGGACCGCGCATCCGTTGACAACAGGGATATTGACAGGGCAGAGCGCATTCTTGACAGGGACCATTACGGTCTGACTAAGGTCAAGGAGAGGATGCTCGAGCACCTGGCCGTCAGGAACCTGACCAAAAAAGGAGATTCACCGATAATATGCCTTATCGGTCCTCCGGGAACCGGAAAGACCAGCATCGCCAAGTCGGTTGCCACCGCGCTTGACAAGAAATATGTGCGCATTTGCCTTGGCGGAGTCAGGGATGAAGCGGAGATCAGGGGACACAGAAGGACATATGTCGGGGCCATGCCCGGGCGTATTGCGGTCGGACTTAAGAATGCGGGTGTCAAAAATCCCCTCATGCTCCTTGATGAGATAGACAAGATGAGCAATGACTTTAAGGGGGACCCTTCGGCGGCGCTCCTTGAGGTGCTTGACAGCGAACAGAATTCAAGGTTTTCGGACCACTATATAGAACTTCCCATTGACCTTTCGGAGGTGCTTTTCATAGCAACCGCGAATTCGGCCGCGGACATTCCGCGCCCTCTCCTTGACAGGATGGAAGTCATCGAGGTCAGCAGCTATACGGAAAATGAAAAGCTCCATATCGCAAAGGAGCACCTGTTCCCGAAACAGGTAGAAAAGCATGGCCTGAAGAAGGGCCAGCTCGTGATAGCGGATACGGTATGGCCCGACATTGTGAGCGGATATACGAGAGAGGCCGGAGTGCGTGCCCTCGAGCGCAAGATATCGGCCATCTGCCGCCGCGCGGCCAGAATGATATATCAGGACGGTAAAAAGACGGTAAGGGTCAACAGGGGCAATCTCTATGATTTTCTCGGAGTAAGAAGGTATGAACGGGACCGTAAGAATGAGGCGGATGAGGTAGGGATCGTCCGCGGGCTCGCATGGACGAGCGTCGGAGGTGACACGCTCTCGATAGAGGTCAATGTCATGCCGGGTAAAGGGGAGATAATGCTCACGGGCCAGCTCGGCGATGTCATGAAGGAAAGTGCACAGGCGGGACTCAGCTATATCCGCTCGATCGCTGACCGCCATGGCATAAAGGCCGATCTTTTCAAAAAGAATGATTTTCACCTTCATATACCCGAGGGAAGCGTTCCGAAGGACGGTCCGTCCGCAGGGATCACGATGGCGACGGCGCTGTATTCCGCAATAACCGGGAAGCCGGTGCGTGCCGATGTTGCGATGACCGGGGAGGTGACGCTGCGCGGCAGGGTGCTTCCCATAGGCGGGCTCAAGGAAAAGATACTGGCAGCAAAAAATGCGGGGATCAAAAAGGTTCTGGTACCGAAGCAGAACGTAAAGGATATAAAGGAACTTGACGCTGAGATAACTAAGGGCCTGTCAATAGTGTTCGTTGAACATATGGATGAGGTATTACAAGAGGCTCTCGTCTGACGGAGATATAAGCATGGTCATAAAGAACGTGAACTTGGAGACGGTCTGCGGCATAACGAGCACGCTTCCGGATAATCTTCTTCCTGAGGTGGCTTTTGCCGGAAAGTCAAATGTCGGAAAATCATCGCTCATCAATGCGCTCATGAACAGGAAGAGCTATGCCAGGACAAGCGCACAGCCGGGCAAGACACAGACCATCAACTTTTACAATATAAACGGGGAGATATATTTCGTAGACCTTCCCGGATACGGATACGCGAAGGCATCAAAGAGTGAGGTTGAGAAGTGGGGGCGTATGGTGGAGAGATACCTCCACTCTTCAAAGCAGCTGAGGTGCGTGTTCCTTCTCGTGGATATCCGGCATGCGCCCGGTGATAATGACAGGCTCATGTATGACTGGGTCACCTCAAACGGCTATACACCCGTGATAATCGCAACAAAGCTTGACAAGATAAAGAGAAGCCAGGTCGCAAAACAGATAAAGCTTATAAGGGACGGCCTTGGCGCTGACGGTACAGTAATACCTTTTTCTGCATCAACAAAGCAGGGAAGGGAGGAGATCTATGAAATCATCGACAAAATACTTGAAGATAGTCTTTAATTACCTTTTTGCCATTATGATGGCAGTGCTCCTGATATTCGTGCTGCCATGGGCGCTGGCCTATTTCTGGCCGTTTGTCGTTGCCGCTGTGATAGCTGCCATTGCCAATCCGCTTGTACGTTTTCTCGAGAAGAAGATGAAGATAAGGCGCAAGGCCGGATCGGTATTCGTTATCGTATTAACGCTCGCTGCGGTTGCGGCTGCGTGCTACGGCGTGGTTTATGTGCTTGTCACCGAACTTGTCGGATTTGTGACGAGTGCTCCCGATACATGGTCGAAGGTGAACAGCTCGATAAGGAACATAACATTTGATGTGAGCCGTAAATATGCGCTCCTTCCAAAAGGGGTTCAGGATTTCTTCGCAGAGCTTGGTGAGGACATATATGATACCCTTTCGTCGTTCGGCTCTTCAATTGGGGAGAGGGCGGCGGAATCGGCCGGCAACAGCGTAAGGAATGCTCCGCTGTTCCTTATAGGGATCATCATGTGCGTGCTCGCAAGCTATCTGTTCGTTGCAGAACGCGAGCAGATAGGCAGGTTCATGACGAGGATGGTCCCGGAGCATGTCAGGGAGAGGTACCTTATCGTCAGCGATACCATGAAGTCTGCGGTCGGAGGCTACTTCAAGGCCCAGCTTAAGATCATGGGCTTTGTCTATGTGGTGCTCTTCATAGGATTTTTGGTGCTCAGGATAAAATATGCCGTCCTGATCGCATTGTTCATTGCCCTGCTTGATTTTCTGCCGCTGTTCGGCACTGGTTTTGTCATGTGGCCATGGGCGGCCTATGCGCTCATCCAGAGAGACTACAAGTTTGCGGTCGGGATGATGGTAGTCTGGGTGCTCTCCCAGCTCGTCCGGCAGCTCATCCAGCCAAAGCTTGTGGGTGATACGATAGGAATGCCCGCGATCCCGACGCTCATACTTCTGTATGTGGGATTCCGCATAAGGGGCGCACTCGGACTCATCGTTGCCGTGCCTGTCGGGATGATAGTCTACAACCTGTATAAGGCCGGGCTTTTCTCGAACTTTATCTATAGCACGAGGCTGCTGCTGCGTGATTTTCGCAGGATGCGTATATTCACGTCGGAGGAGCTCATGGCAGAGGGCATAGAGGAAAGCCGGACCGGTTTTGACAGGGCTGATGATAAGGGCAGGGATGAGACTGATAAGAAAGATAAATGATATCTCCGGAAGGAAAATGACATGATAAGGCTATTGGCAGCAATATTCATAAAGGACAGGGATAATACCTCGGATCTGCGCGTACGGCATAAGTACGGGGTGCTCTGCGGGGCATTCGGCATATTCTTAAACATCGTGCTGTTTGGCATAAAGCTTGCGGCGGGACTCATATCGGGAAGCGTTTCCATAGTCGCGGATGCCGTGAACAACTTAAGCGATGCGGGGTCTTCGGCCGTTTCCATGATAGGGTTTAAGATGGCCGGACAGAAGCCCGACCCGGAGCATCCGTTCGGGCACGGAAGGATAGAATATGTGACGGCTTTTGCGGTGTCGATGATCATAATACTCATGGGCGTGGAACTGCTGAAATCCTCGTTCGAAAAGATCAGGGACCCGCAGATGCCCGAATTCACGCCGGTCATTGCCGGGATACTGATCGTATCGATCATAGTAAAGCTCTATATGTATTATTACAATACAAGACTCGGGAAAGCACTGTCATCAGGCGCCATGAAGGCAACGGCACTCGATTCGTTCACGGATTCTGTTGCGACGCTGGTTGTTCTTGCAAGCTCGCTCATAAGCTATTACACAGGCGCTGCGATAGATGGCTGGTGCGGCCTTGCGGTGTCGCTTTTCGTGCTCTATGCCGGAATATCATCCGCAAAGGATACAATGGACCCGCTGCTCGGGAGCAAGCCTTCAAAGGAATATGTGGAAGCGATAGAGAAGTTCGTCATGTCCTATGATGATGTCATAGGCATACACGACCTTGTGGTACATGATTACGGCCCCGGGCGTACGATGATCTCGCTTCACGCCGAGGTCGGGGCGGACCGAAACATTCTTGACGTTCACGATACAATCGACAATATTGAGCGCAGGATCAATGAAAAGCTTGGATGCAGCTGCGTGATACATATGGATCCCGTTGTCCGCGGTGACGCCGCGACCGACAGGATGAGGCGGCTCTGCCAGCTCATCGCGAAGAGCGTGGACGAGAGGTTCACAATACATGATTTTCGCATGGTCAAGGGGCCTTCGCATACGAATCTGATATTCGATGTGGTTGCACCGTTTGACTGCAGGCTCTCCGAGGAGGAGATAATAAACACGATAAGTGCCAAGATCGAGAGCCTTCCGGGCAGTCATTACGCGGTCATAGAGGTTGACAGGCCGTACGTCTGATGTGAGGTGGATATGAAAAAAGAGAGAAAGAGCGGAGTGCTGATGCCGATCGCATCGCTTCCGGGAAAATACGGAATAGGAACTTTCGGAAAAGAAAGCTATGCTTTCGTGGACAGGCTCAGCGAGGCCGGCCAGAGCTGTTGGCAGATACTGCCGCTTGGTCCGACGAGCTATGGCGACAGTCCTTACCAGTCGTTCTCAACGTTTGCCGGGAACCCTTATTTCATAGATCCCGACATTCTGGTCTCGGAGGGGCTGCTTACCGAAAAAGAGGCAAAAGCATACGAATGCGCAAATACGGGAAAGATTGACTACGAAATGTTGTATAACACCCGTTTTGAAATGCTGAAGAAGGCTTTTGGGCGTTTTGTGCCTGAAAAGGAAAAGGGCTACGGCAGGTTCTGCAGGCAGAACAGGAAATGGCTGGATGAATATGCTCTTTACATGGCGGTAAAGAATACCTACGGAGGGGCAAGCTTCACGGAATGGGATGCTCCGCTCAGGAAACATGATAAAAAAGCAGTTGATATTTATAAGGAGAAAAATTCCGCGGAGATAGAATTTTTCAAGTTCCTGCAGTTTAAGTTCTTAGAACAGTGGATGGCGCTGAAAAAGCATGCCAACTACCGCGGGATTAAAATAATAGGTGATATTCCAATCTATGTGTCGTTTGACAGTGCAGATACATGGGCCGGCCCGAAACTGTTCCAGCTTGATGAGGAAGGGTTCCCGACGGCGGTCGCCGGATGCCCTCCGGATGGATTTTCGGCTACCGGACAGCTATGGGGCAATCCGCTCTATGACTGGGAATACCATAAGAAGACGGGTTATAAATGGTGGACGGAGCGTATCAGGCACTGCTTCCTGCTTTATGATATAGTGAGGATCGACCATTTCAGGGGATTTGATGAGTATTATGCCATACCTTACAAGGATCCGACGGCGGAATTCGGAAAATGGAGGAAGGGTCCCGGATATGAGATATTCAAGGCCATAAAGGATGAGCTCGGAGATCTGCCCATGATCGCGGAGGATCTTGGGTTTCTTACGGATTCGGTGATAAGGCTTGTGAAAAGGACCGGATATCCCGGAATGAAGGTGCTTCAGTTCGCGTTTGACCCGAGGGAGGATTCGGATTACCTTCCGCACAATTATGAACACAACAGCGTGGTATATACAGGCACCCATGACAATGACACGACGGTGGGATGGTTTAAGAAGCTGAAGGCCGCGGACCGAAGGATGGCGCTGTCATACCTTGGCAGGAGCAATCTTAAGAACAACAGGGATATATCATGGGCCTTCATCAGGCTTGCGATGGGATCCGTTTCCGATCTGTGCGTGATCCCGATGCAGGACTGGCTCGGCCTTGATTCAGGTGCGAGGATCAATACGCCGTCCACGCTCGGAGGGAACTGGGAGTGGAGGATGAAGGAAGGCGCATTCTCTGCAAGCCTGGCCGGCAAGATGAGGAAAATGACCCGCCTGTATGCGAGATGAGCGGGAAGCTTTCGGATCGGGACTGACAGAAAGTGCCAAAGCAGCGGATCCGGCAGCATCGGATCTGTAAATGACATAGGGAGAGAAAAAGTGACTAAGGTTTTTATTGACGGAAGTGAGGGAACCACAGGACTTCGGATAAGGGAGAGGCTGGCCGAGAGGAAGGATCTTCAGATGCTTGAGATCGATCCGGATCTTCGAAAGGATCCTGCCGAGCGTAAAAGGCTGATCGAGAGCGCGGACTATGCGTTTCTGTGCCTGCCCGATGCGGCGGCGATAGAAGCGTGCGAACTGTGTGAAAACCCTGATACGGTCATAATAGACACATCTACCGCCCACAGGGTGGACAGCGGATGGGCATATGGGTTTCCTGAGCTTTCGGATGCTTTTTATGAGAAGATCAGGACTTCAAAGCGTATCGCGGTTCCCGGATGTTATGCATCAGGCTTCATAATGCTCGCTTATCCGCTCGTGGCCATGGGGATACTCGGCTCCGACTATCCGTTCACGGTTCCGGCGCTTTCGGGATATTCTGGGGCAGGAAAAAAAGCCATAGCTTTATATGAGGCCGAAGAAAGAGCCGCCGAGCTTGATTCGCCGAGGGAATATGCCCTTTCGCAGATGCACAAGCATCTTCCCGAGATGAAGATCATAACCGGACTCGATCACGAGCCGGTCTTCATTCCGACCGTTGATGATTATTACTGCGGGATGATCGTAAATGTTCCGCTCCATGCCCGCCTTATGAAAAAGAAGATGAGCCCCGGGGAGCTCCGTGACATGTATGCGCAGTACTATCTTGACAAGCCGTTCATAAGGGTACGTGAATTCGGATCGGAAAAAGAGAAGGGCGGGTTTGTCGCAGCCAACGAAATGGCCGGGCTCGACCGTGCCGACATCATAGTATCCGGAAACGATGAGCGGATACAGGTGATGTCCGTATTTGACAATCTGGGCAAGGGCGCCAGCGGGGCGGCTATTGAATGCCTTAATATCTCGATGGGCATAGATCCCGCATCATCGCTTTCGCTCTGAACCGCATCGGATGTCTGCCCTTGAAAGGTAGGAGTTCGTATACTCCCGCCTGCCCGTCACATCTTCATCAAACCAATCCGGAGGGGTAAAATCCTCCGCCTCGTCTACCGAAGGGAATTCCACTTCGGCAATGATCAGATCTGCAAAAGGTTCACCGAAAATGTCGAGTTCTATCGTGTATTTCCCGTAAGGTATGAGGACACGCTCTTTTTTTATGAGGTGTCCGTCGGATTTTGATGAGAGTGTATCATATGCCTGCTTTGTGAGCGGGAGGTTGTATTCCTCGTGGGCAAGAGGTGTGTTGCCGCCGCCCGTTCCCTTGTAGGTCATGTAATACCTGTCATCTTCGCGGCGGACCCGTATCGTGGGTTCGGTCGTAAGATAAGCCTGCTCTATGATATGGCGGCTGTAAGTATCCATATTTTCCGGAAGGTGTTTTATCGTGAACTTCCGCTCTATTTCCATTCCCATGCTGATCTTCCCCTTTATGTTTTTAATCATTTTTTAATCAGACGTAAAAGACCGTTTAATTCCCCGGGTGTATCTTATATCATCGTAAGGCAGGCCGCAGAGGATAAATAAACGGAAAAGGAGGTGTGGCCATGATCCTGATGTTGACACTTGCATTATTCGCCATAGTATTCGGAAGGCTTCTGATAAAGTCATTCGAAGAACACTGGAGCGCAGCTTCGGTCGGAACGGTCATGATCGCCCTTCCGCTTGCCGTGCTCACAATGCTTCTGACCGGGATAGAATATCCGGCGCTCGCGATCGTGGTGCTGACCGGGATCGTAAGCCATATACGTTTCAGGACTTCATGTTCCGGAGCGCATTGATAAGTTCGATATCCGACGGAAGCACCTTCATATTCGCCGTAACAGGCTCTTCCCCCGGCTTGGTTACGGTCACTTCGATGACCGAACCCTCCGGTATGCCGCTCCGTATCATGAGTTCGGTAAACTGGGCGAATTTGGGGTGCTCCCTTCTGAAAGAGCTTACAGCTCCCATGAGCTGCATCATAGTCTGAGGATTCATATCTGCCCTCCGTGATATTATAATTATAATTCAGCAGGAATGCCCCGTCCGGCATCAGCCGGCTGTGGGCAGTCCGTTATTTCATAATACAGTTTTCCTGTCTGTTTTAAAACCCCTTAAGATATATGGGAGCTCCTTTTGATATAAGAACATGTGTTATCTGTAAAAATCGGCCTGAAATGGCCGGCTGTTTGTGATAGAATATTTTTACGGATTGTGATCGCAGACACTTGGAAACAGCGGAGGTGACTATGGTATACGTATTTCTTGCAGACGGATTTGAGGAGATAGAAGCTCTTACACCGATAGACCTTTTAAGAAGGGCCAAAGTGGAGGCTGAGACGGTATCGATATACCCTGACAGGAAGGTTGTCACAGGGGCGCGGGGCATACCCGTATGTGCCGATATCACGATAGATGAGGCTGATACCGAAGGGGCCGATGTGGTCGTGCTTCCTGGAGGGATGCCGGGGACCGTCAACCTGCTTGAGTGCGGAAGGCTCATGGACATTATTGACAAACAGAACCTTAAGGGGAAGAGGATAGCCGCGATATGTGCCGCTCCCGCAAGGATACTCGGCGCCCGGGGCCTTCTTAAGGGAAAGCGCGCGACGTGCTATCCCGGGATGGAGGATCTCCTTGAAGGAGCAATGCCCGTTACGGAACCCGTTGTGACCGACGGGAACATCACTACGTCAAGGGGTCTCGGTACGGCGGTTGACTTTGCGTGTGAACTCATCACACTGCTTCTCGGTAAGGAAAGATCGGACGAGATAAGAAGTTCGGTAGTTGCCTGATCTTTGTTCATATTTACAGAAATTTCAAAATTCCGTTTGTGGATTATTCGGATATTGCAGGTTATGATCCGGTGTGATATCATTCGTTCCACAAACGGAATTCTTTTTTCTAGATCTCATCTTGCGTTGGACGCATCGCAATGATTCCAGATTATCGTTAATCCTATATCAGCCGGAGAATACAGTGGGTGTTTTTTACCTTTCCGGAGAGAGGTCACCTCTTCTGGTCGGGAGGGACCAAAACAGTGACCTTCATCTTACCGACCCGTTCATATCAAGGGTTCACCTTTGTATCCGCAGCATCAGGCATGATGTGGCATCAGTTGAAGTACTGGGCACGAACGGGGCCGTGATAAGAGGAGAAAAAGTGAATAAAGGAAGCCGGTGCCACATCAGGGTAGGAGACCGCATAAGGATCGGAGAGCACAGCATCATCTGGACGGGAGGGAGCGAGCCTGCAGAGAATATCCGCATCCCCATGACCCAGGCCCTGTATGAGCCCCCTCCGTCGGTTGAGATAGACGCACCGCCTCCGAGAAGGGTGCCTGAGAAGCCTTCGGTACTGCTCTCAGCAGGTCCGGCGCTTACGATGGCAGTCCCGATACTGCTCGGAGCGGGAAGGACTGTGGCAGTCCTCTCTTCGGTCTTTGCGGCGATCTGGGCCGCAGTCAATGTCATGGGACGGACAAGGAGACAGAAGGCCGAGGAAAGGCGCAGGAGGAGCACATACATATCATACCTTGAAGCCTGTGAGGAGACCGTGAAGGCAAGGACAAAGGAGGCGTCGGAGGCTCTTGCCCGCATATATCCTCAGGTCGGCGGATATCTTAAGGAGAACGGAGGATGCATGATATGGGCCACACCGCCGGCAGGTGATACGGCCGTAGAGGTAAGAGCCGGGATCGGAAGGATACCAAATCCGGTCAGGATCAGCGTCCCAAAGGAAAGATTCGCCGGAGTGGATGATTCCCTTAAAGATCTTCCCGCCGAGCTTGGGCGCAGGTATGAGAGCATACCGGACTGCCCGGTGCTCGTAAGGCTTGCAAAGGGAAGCCTGTCGGTGTTCTGGCTTGACACGGAAGATGACAGGCAGGCACTTGCGGCCTTCATTCTGCAGGCTGCGGTCAAATATCCGCCCCATAGCTTTAAGATAGCCTTAAGCCTTGCAGGGGAGCTCATGAGGTATTATATGTGGACGTCTCTTCTGCCCCATGTACCGGCGGATGACGCCACACAGGCCCTGATCGTGACAGGAGATCTTTCGGAGGCATACGCTCATGCCGCACAGGGCCGGGCCGTGATACTTGCAATAGCCAGGTCGGAAGGCATCCCTGCCGGGACTGCATGTTCGGTAAACGGGCCGGAGAATGATATCAGGTGTGACATGCTCAGTCCGGAAATGTGCTTTTCGTTTGCCTCACAGCTTGCAAGGGCAGGGTCTGAAACTGAAGGCGGGATCCCCGAAAAAGTCCCCTTCGGACGTCTGCTCGGCCTTCCGCCGGGAGCAGATGCGCGGAACCTGTCCGGATCTGTCCTTTCCGCATACAGGGAAAGTGACACGACTGCTTCATTATATGCCCCTATAGGGCTTGGTCCGGGAGGGGCAAAAGTCATCCTTGACATTCATGAGAAGGCAGACGGCCCCCACGGCCTTATAGCGGGAACGACCGGAAGCGGCAAGAGCGAGCTTCTGACAACCATAATCCTGTCATTAGCCTCAAGGTATCCTCCGGACAAGCTGGCCTTTTTTCTCGTAGATTACAAGGGCGGCGGAATGTCAAATCTGTTTGAGGGACTTCCACATCTTGTGGGAAGCATCTCCAATCTTTCGAGGATCGATGCACGCAGGGCAATGAAAGCGCTGAAGAGCGAAAACCTGCGCAGACAGAAGATCTTTGCAGCATCAGGCGTCAACAGCATAAACGATTATACGAGGCTGTATGATGCCAAGGCGGCCCCCGATCCGCTCCCCCACATCCTGATAATAGTTGATGAGTTTGCGGAGCTTCGAAGGGAAGAACCGGATCTTATGGACAGCCTGATCAGCGTTTCGCAGATAGGAAGAAGCCTGGGAATGCATCTGATACTTGCCACACAGAAGCCTGCGGGTGTTGTGGATGAAAGGATAAGAAGCAATTCCGGGTTCAGGATAGCCTTAAGGCTCGTTGAGAGGTCGGATTCGGTCGATATCATAGGCCGGCCGGATGCAGCCTCGATAAAAGAATGCGGCCGGTGCATCCTTGCCGGAAATTCAACCGGCACTGCAGAATTTCAGAGCGGTTATGCGATGTCTGTTGCCGGTAATGCTGGTGAGAGGCCGCGGGTATATGAGGATCTTCTGTTTGAACAGGAGATAGGGGGTGAATACGCTCCGGGAGATAACGCAGGGACATGGTTTGACCTCGTGATGAGGGCGATAGGGGATGCGGCGGAAACTGCCGGGATCCGGCACGGCAGCAGCCTGTTTCTTCCTCCGCTCCCGCAGGAGATTTCAGACAGCGAAGCCTATGCCATATATGACGATCCTGCGTCGCAGAGATACGTCCGGGCGTTTTATTCTCCCGAAGAGATGGGAAATGTCCTTATCACCGGACGGAGCGGCAGCGGCAAGAGCGAGCTCATAAATACGCTGCTCAGAAGGATTAAGGGAAGATATGCCGTATACATCATCGACTTTGGCGGAGGAAAGCTCAAAAAGCTGGAAAAGTGCAGCTGGTGCGGGGGATATATAACGGATGATGCGGTATCCGACATACTTCGCATGGCGATCTTTGTGTCGGATGAGCTCACAAGGCGGAGAAAGAGCGGAGGCGGCACCGGAATAGTGCTTGTCCTGGATGATCTTAACGGGATCAGAAATGCCGCGCCTTCTTCAGCCGAGTACATAACGCGCATCCTCATGCTGGGACGCAGCGTCGGCATCACGGTGTTGGCCTCGGCCCCCGCTCCGGTACCGGAAAGGGAGGAGAGGCTGTTTGATACCTGTCTGTTCCTCGCCGGAAGCGACATATACCGGGAAGCCTCTTTCTTCAGGGTAAGTGCGGCTGAGATTCCGGAGATCCCAGGATATGCGGGACGCGGAGTGGGAATGCTGTCAGGTTCAGTGCTCGAGTTTCAGGCAGTAAGAGACGGCAAAGAGCCGGAACCCGGAGGAACGGACGCCCCCAAATACCCGCACCTTCCGGATGATCCCACTCTTGAGCACCTGCTTGAAGCATCTGCCGAGACTGACATCTTCCCTGCGGGCTATGAGATCCTGACCGGAAGGGTGTTTGGGCTGCCGCTTGGCTCTGTCAGGTGCATACTGATCGGCGGCAAGCCATATAAGGGAAGGCACACGTTCCTGTTCAATGTCTCCGTGACCGCGGCACTTATCGGCAGAAAATATGTGGACGCAAAGTCATACCTGAGCTTTATCGCGGCCTGCCGTGATATGGAAGACGGAGGCATAGTGTCCGTAGGAAGCTTTTCGGAGCTGCTAGATGATTTTTACTCTGTCAGCAGGAGCACTGCAGAAGAAGATGAGATGGCAGGTTTTTTTGAGAACAGTCCCATGTGGGACGGACACGGCCCCCTCGTGATGGCGGTGATGGAAAATGATGCCGGCTCACGTCATTTCGGGAGGAAGATATATGATGCCGCAGCCGTTCATCCGTACGTAATACACTTCGGGGGAAGCATCGATGAGAACAGGAATTTTGACTTTTCATACATGCCGTTTTCAGACATGCAAAAGTCACATGCAAGAGGGATTGCAACAGTTATGAAATTCGATGAAAAACAGTTTTTCGGGAACATAAAGATACCGGTGGCATTTGATGTGGATAACTCACAAATCCAGTAAAACAGAGGTTTAGTAACATATGATATCTATAGAATTGATCATTCCGGCAGAGGACAGGAGGCTGTGGATGAGGGTCTCGGAATCGATCTGCGTAGGGGATCTTAAGAAATTTGTGAGAAGTTTTTTCTCATTAAAAAACAACTGTTTCATAATGTTTTCGGGCCGCGGAGAGCTGCCTGATGAGATGAGTCTGGCTGATGCCGGGCTCTGTGACGGAAGCGGGGTGATGATCGGAATTGAGGATGAGTATTGAGTATGTTCCGCTTTGGGAAAAGCTTGAACGGCTCACGCAGCTTTATATGAAACTGCATGAAGAAGTTGGAAGGATAGCCGGATATGCCGCGTATCTGGACATCTTCTGGGACGGCGATGCAAACGAGGCTTTCATGTCCGCCATTGACAGCGATATGGCTTCCGCAGGCATATATACTGCCAGGATAGGAGAGGCGGTCCGCGCTGCCAGGGAAGCGTATGCGCTGTACGGAGGATGTGAAAGGGAAGTTATGATGATGATAAAGGAATACGGACTATGACAGAAAAAAGCAAAAGAGAGATAGAAATGGATTTTTCAAGAGCCATAAACCAGGCCCAGGAGCTCGAACGTCTGGCGGACAGCCTGAGCCGTGCCGCGAACAGCGGAGTCGAGTCGGCGCTCCTCGTTCTGAAGAATAGCTGGAGGGGTGATGCAGGTGGGTCAATAGAGCTGGCAGGAAAAAGGACGACGGCCGAAATATACAGTACTGCAGACGATCTTATGCGTATCGCCAGAAATATCAGAGCGACTGCCGACATTGTATACAAGGCTGAAAAAGCGGCCGCATCGGTCTGCTTTTGACCGAGCTGGTCGGTAGTTATGTTAACAAGAAAGGAGAATAATAACAAATGTCATTTTATCAAGTCGACAGCGTGAGGCTGAGGGGCAAGAAGGATGAGCTGACAGCTCTTCTTCAGAAGTTCAGGCAGGAAAAGGATATACTCTGTTCAAAGGAACTTTCGCTCAGATCCATGTGGGAAGGTGCCGCAAACGACAGCTTTCACGAGCAGTTCATGAGAAATGCAGGACAGATGGATTCTTTCATTGAAGTCATTAGCCGCTATCTGGAGGTGATAGGCTATATCGCCGACAGATATGACATGGCGGAGCGCAGGAATACAGGGAGGGTCATGTAATGGAAAAAATGCTCAAAGTAACGCCGGAAAAACTGATCGAGGCCGCGTCGGAGTTTATGAATACCGAAACGGTGATAAGAAACCTGACGGAGGAGATGATATCCATCGTGGAAAGCTTCAAGCCAGTATGGCAGGGTGAGGCGGCGACCGGATTCGCAAACAGGTTCTCGTCACTTTCATCCGATATGAACAGGCTTTATGCGATCATCAGAAAACACTCGGAGGACCTGACCGAGATGGCTAACGAATACATTCAGGCCGAATCGGAGAGTGGCAGTCTTGCAGGCAGCCTTTCCGCGGCTGCGATAAGTTGAGCATGCGGGTATGCGGACAGACCCTGGTCCTTCTCGACAATGATGCGACGCTTGGCCCGGTCAGCCAAAAGATTGCAAAGGCAACGCTTAAATATATGTTCTACCATCTTCCGGAGGACAGGGCATTCTGCCTCAGCACATACGAGCATGACGTATCGGAAGAAGAAAGCTTCACGGGGGATGCGAATGATCTTATGTGCACCCTTGACGGCATTGAGTTCGGACCGAAGGATTCTAACCTTGGAGATACGCTCTGTGAAGTGATACTTCGGTGGAGGTCATCCGATTTTGCCTGCAGGGACATAGTAGTGTTCACGGACGGTCTCGAGGGCGGAATGATCTCACATGAGAAGGAAGAGCTGTATTATCTGCTCGAAAAGAGCGGGTACCCGGTCTATGTGGTGATGCTAGATCAGGAGGATAATGCAGCGGCAAAGAAGGGTCTGTCGGCGGTTGCGGTGACAAGCGGAGGACGGCTGTTTGAATCTGAGTTCGAAGGCTCGGATGCGGAAGTAGACAGACAGCTTACCGAAATGGTCTTTTCGGCGATGGATGAATACAGCAGGGCCTGGTGGAGCCGGTATGAGGAAGAGGATGAGCCCGCCGGGGATGAGGGATACGAAGCATACGAAGAAACGGACGGATATGCCGGCGAAGATGAAGGGCAGACCTACGAAGAAGAATACGGCGAGTACGATGAGATCGGTCCGGAAGAATATATGGAAGGGCCTTTTGAAGAGGAGGGAGTCGTATACGAATATGAGAGGACACCGCATTTCTTTGCCGGAACCGGTGCGCTCATCCTCTCCGCGGCACTTGTCCTCGCCGGACTTACTGCCGGCATCCTCGGAGGCTTTGCGGTCATGAAGAAGAAGCGCAGTGGGATTGTAAGAGTGCAGGAGCGTGAGGAGGAATTCTTCGGTGATTTTGACATAGCGGGCACCACAGTGCTTGATGATGGTGACGCGGGATCCACGCGGCTTCTGTATGAGAACGGAAGGGTGGTGACGCTGACAGGCGGAAGAGCATCTGACGGAAAATATACCGCAGCCCTTTCTTATCCGATGACGGTAGGCAGAGGAGACTGCGATGTGGTTATAGACGACGATGCGCTTTCAAGGAGACACTTCGAGCTGTATGAAGATGACGGAAGCGTTTTTGTCAGAGACTTAAAGTCTGCAAACGGAACAAGAGTCAACGGAGTAAGGGTTTCGGAAAAGAAGCTCTCCGACGGCGACAGGCTCACCGCCGGCGCTTACACCTATGTAGTGGGAATAGAGTAAGAGTGGCATATACAGAACAGGAACTACTTCTCTTATCAAATTTCATATATATACCGGCATGCCTGTCAGAAAGGCCGATTGAAGACATAATCGGCTCTTTCAGGGCCGACGGCGGAGGATTTACCGAAGAGAGCGTTTATGGCGCCGCCGCAGGCGGAGGGATGAGCACCGCCGAAGTGAAGGCGGTATTTGAGAAGATGGATGAGCGGATCCGCGAAAATCCGGAATTCGGCAGGCTTTCGGCCGCCAGATGCCTTGAAGAGAAAGACATAAGGGCCATCTGCTACACGGATGACAGGGATGAGAAGCCGGTGGTCGTATTCCGGGGGACCGGAGGGACAAAGGAAGCATGGACCGACAACTTTGAGGGGGCATTTGCCGAAGACACGAGACTGCAGGCCCTTGCGGATGATTTTATCGAAAGCGAATGCAGCGCATATTCAGACATAGAGGTGACGGGACATTCAAAGGGAGGGAACCTTGCCCAGTATGTCACGGTAAAGAGCGCAGACAGGATCAGCCGCTGCGTTTCCTATGACGGACAGGGCTTCGGCGATGAGTTCATACGGGAAAATGCCGACGCGGTTGCCGCCGCCTCGCCTAAGATCATATCGATAAGCGCATACAATGACTTTGTGAACATCCTTCTTACGGGGATAGCGGGAACATGCATATACGTTGCCAATGACACGGGTCCTGCGTATGCGCATTCACCGGTCACCCTGCTTACCGAGAACAGTTTCGGTGCGGATGGGAGCTTTACGAGCGTAAGAAGCCAGGGAGCGGTCTCAAAGGGCCTCGGGAGGCTTACGGATGCCATGTGCCGGCTGCTCGATCCCGTGAAATCAGAGGATAAAGGTGTTATGAGCAGGGCGGCGGGCCTTGCCATATCTCTTGCGCTGACAACGCCCGACGCGGATATATCGGATACAGCTGCCCCGGTTATGGGGATGCTCACGGCGGAATTCGTTCGGAAACTGACTGCGGCAGCATCAGACGCCGTCGGTTTTGCATCCACGGGAAGCATGTATCTTGACGCCGACAGATGCCGGGCGGCAGCCATGCTCATGTCCGAGCAGGTACCGATCATCATAAGTGCGGCCGACCGGGTGGACAATATCCGCCGGGATATAGCATATACGATAAGCACGAGGATATACGCAGAACATGCGCTTGAAAGAGTGTGTGAGCGGCTCCGCCGTATCAGAACGGAAATGGAAGAGCTCATGGAGCTGATAAGGAAGGCAGTTGCGAAATATGAAAAAACGGAGGAGAGTGCGGCGCTAATGTTCCCTGCATGTACCGATGCTGTCCGCCATGGCTTTGATGATGGCATTCTTCTGGGTGAATGAATAAGTGACTATATCACCGTTGGAAAGGCGGAAGCCGCGCCCGGATGTTCCTTCGATGTGGTAAACGTTAATGAGGTCCCTCCCGCATCTGACAAAACATCCAAAGGACATGCACTGTACTTCGAGCGATGCAAGGGACTCTGTCATATCGACGCATTCGCCGTCAGACAGGCTGATCCTGGTCAGGAACTTATCGAGGGGCGTTGCCTTTACAAGCTCATCATGTCTGATGAAACGGGTGTCTTTCTGACATCTTATCTCGATGAGCGGGGCCTTGCGCTTTGACCATTCGAATGCAACGTCCGTAAGGTGGCTCACCTGCCCGGCGTTGATGGGCTTTTCGATATATATGATGTCTTCGGGGGCATTTACATATGAAGAATAGTTTATCGTTGACTGGCAGAGCACAATGGGAGCGCTGATACCGCGCTGCCTGAGCTTTTTGGCTATCTCGATCCCGTTTGAGGCACCTTCGGTCACATCTACGAAAAATATGTCATATTTTACGGGGGTGGCCATAAGAGCTTCCTCGCTCCCGAATGAATCGATATAGAGGACGTCATAGTTTTCCCGAAGGCGCCTGTCCTTTTCGCGGGACAGCAGGCGCTCGAGCTGTTTGCGGTCGGCTATGTTGTTGTCGCAGATTGCCAGATATATGGTCATGTCATCCCTGCCCTGTCACAGTATGCGGAATTTCAGCGGTGCCAGAAAGAAGAAATACAGTGCGATCACGAGCTGTATTCCCAGTATGACCGGAATTCCGATATAAAATGCGCTTTTCTGTGTTTTGTGATGAAAGATGTGCATTCCGAGAAGACATCCGAGACTTCCGCCGAATATGGCAAAAAGAAACAGGGTGGCTTCGGGTATGCGCCATTTATTCCGGCGGGCTTTGCGCTTGTCAATGCCCATTGCGGTAAAGCCCGCCAGATTGATAGCCAGAAGGTAGATTGCTATGTATAAGAGTACCTGCATTTATCCTTATTTTTTATCCTCAAGGCTCTGAAGCTTCATCGCGCGGACCTTGCATGACAGACCGAACAGGTTGATGAATCCGGTCGCATCATGGTGGTCATAAAGGTCACCGGTCTTGAAGCTTGCGATGCTCTCGTTATAGAGCGAATACGGTGAAGTTGTCCCGGCCTTGATGATATTGCCTTTGTAAAGCTTGAACTTTACTTCTCCGGTAACGTATTTCTGAGTGCTCTCGATGAATGCGCAGACTGCTTCACGCAGAGGCGTGAACCACTTGCCTTCGTATACTATCTGAGCGAGGCGGTTGCCCATGTCCTTCTTGAGCGCATAGGTGTCGCGGTCGAGGATGAGCTCCTCGAGCTGCTGGTGGGCTTCCATGAGGATGGTTCCGCCCGGTGTCTCATATACGCCGCGGCTCTTCATGCCTACGACGCGGTTCTCAACGATATCGACAATGCCGATGCCGTGTTTTCCGCCGAGGGCATTGAGCTTGCGGATGATGTCGGATACCTTCATCTTTTCGCCGTTGATGCTGACCGGAACACCCGCTTCGAAAGTCATGGTCACATACTCACCTTCGTCAGGAGCCTTTTCGGGAGTGACTCCGAGCACGAGCAGATGCTCATAGTTGGGCTCACATGCCGGATCCTCGAGTTCGAGGCCTTCGTGGCTTATGTGCCAGAGGTTGCGGTCCCTGCTGTAGCTGTTGTCTGCGGAGAACGGAAGATGTATTCCGTGGTTCCTGCAGTATTCGATCTCGGATTCACGGGAATCGAGCTTCCATTTGTCATCACGCCATGCGGCGATTATCCTGATATCCGGTGCAAGAGCCTTTATGGCCAGCTCAAACCTTATCTGGTCATTTCCTTTGCCGGTAGCTCCGTGGCAGATGGCCGAAGCCCCTTCCTTGCGTGCGATCTCGACAAGCCGCTTTGCGATAACGGGCCTTGCCATGCTCGTTCCGAGAAGATACTTGTTCTCGTATACCGCACAGCCCTTTACGCAGGGCATGATGTATTCATCGCAGAATTCATCGACTACGTCTTCTATATACAGTTTGGATGCACCGCTTTCCTTTGCGCGCTCCTCGAGGCCGTCAAGTTCGCTTTCCTGTCCGCAGTCTATGCAGCAGCAGATGACCTCGTAATCATAGTTTTCCTTGAGCCAGGGAATGATGGCGGTGGTGTCGAGCCCGCCTGAGTAGGCCAGAATGACTTTTTCTTTCATAATATTTATTACCTCCTGTCATTTGGCACCGGCCGGCATGCCGCACCGATGCTTTGTCTTCAGATCGTATATAATATAAATCACTTCTGCATAAAATGCAATACCTTTTGAAAGAAGAAATTCTGAAATGTTTGCGAAAAGTATTGACATTGCGAGTAAAAAGGGTAAAATGGAAAATGCATAATATGCATAAATATTTGCATAATATGCAGAAAATGCAGTAAGGACTGCATAAAATCATAATTTGAGTTATTCATCCTTTTATTGTAAAATCTGAAATGGTGTCCGGAGATACGATATGCAGATAAGACTGATGACAGCACAAGATTATGAAGAGGTACATGCCCTCTGGATGACGATCAGGGGCTTCGCCATCCGTTCCGTTGATGATTCGAGGGAAGGCGTCGAAAGATTTCTTGAAAGAAATCCGGATACCAGCGTTGTCGCTTTATGCGACGGGAAGATAGTAGGCGCCATACTGTGCGGGCATGACGGGAGAAGGGGATGCCTGTACCATGTGTGCGTACATCCCGACTACAGGCGTCGGGGCATAGGCAAGGCTATGGTCACCTTCTGCATGAACGCCCTTAAGAAGAACCGGATAAGCAAGGTGAGCCTAATAGCGTTTACGGCAAACGATATCGGAAACGCTTTCTGGAAGACGATTGGCTGGACAAAGCGCGAAGACCTGAACTATTACGATTTTGTCCTGAATACCGAAAATATAGTGAATTTCAATAAATGATGGTGGTGTGTTATGTCTTATGAAGTGATCGATGGCGGAGTGACCGCCGCAAATGGTTTTAAGGCTGCCGGAGTCGCGGCAGGCATCAAGTATACGGGACGCAAGGATATGGCCATGATATATTCGGAAAAGCCCGCGGTGGCTGCCGGCATGTTCACGTCAAATGTCGTCAAGGCGGCACCCGTAAAACACGACATGGAAGTTGTCGAAACATCGCCGTTTGTTCAGGCAGTCGTGGCAAATTCGGGCATAGCCAATGCCGCAACGGGAGAGCAGGGCATGAAAGTCTGCCGGGAAACCGCAAAGGCGGTGGCCGCAGCCCTTGCCATACCGGAAAATGCGGTTCTGATCGGATCCACGGGAGTCATAGGCGACCAGATACCGATGGACAGGGTGCTTCCGGGCATTGCAGCCCTTGCTGATGCACTTTCGGATACAAGGCAGGCCGCAGCGGATGCGGAGGCGGCCATAATGACGACCGATACCGTTCCGAAGGAGATAGCGGTAAGGACCGTGATCGGCGGAAAAACGGTCACCATCGGCGGGATGAGCAAAGGGAGCGGCATGATACATCCCAACATGTGCACGATGCTCGCATACATATGCACTGACTGCAGCATATCGAAGGAAATGCTTGATAAGGCTGCCCACCTTGATATTCCCGATACTTTCAATATGATAACGGTCGACGGTGACACCTCGACAAACGATACGTATCTGCTGATGGCGAACGGCCTTGCGGAAAATCCCGTGATAGACAGTGAAGGTGAGGATTTTGACATATTCATGGAAGCCCTCCACTATGTGAACACCTATCTTGCGAGAGCTATGGCAAAGGACGGAGAAGGCGCCACCGCACTCTTTGAGGTTAAGGTAGTAAATGCCGACACAAAGGAAAATGCGAAGATGCTCGCAAGGTCAGTTGCTGGATCGGCCCTCTGCAAAGCCGCCGTATTCGGACATGATGCGAACTTCGGAAGGATCCTATGCGCACTTGGCTATTCGGGTGCCGGATTTGATCCCGAAAAAGTGACGCTTGATTTCGAAAGCCGTGCCGGGAAGGTCCGGGTGTTTGAAAAGGGCGTCAAGACGGGATTTTCCGAGGAGGAGGCGACGGCGGTCCTTTCCGAGGACGAGGTGACGGTCGTGGCCGACATGGATGAGGGAGATGCATCCGCAGTCGCATACGGATGCGACCTGTCATACGATTATGTTAAGATAAATGCCGATTACAGATCATAAAAGGGGAGAGGGATCAGATGGAAGAGATATACAAGGAAAAATACCTGCATAAGGCGGAAGTGCTGATAGAGGCGCTTCCTTATATCCAGCAGTTCAACAGGAAAGTCATCGTCGTCAAGTACGGCGGCAGCGCGATGTCGGATGATGAGCTGAAAAAGAACGTCATAAAGGATGTGACGCTCTTAAAGCTTGTCGGCTTCAAGCCGATAGTCGTGCACGGGGGCGGAAAGGAGATCTCCGCATGGCTCAAAAAGATCGGCAAGACGAGCGAGTTCGTTAACGGGCTACGTGTCACCGATGCCGAAACTATGGAGATCGCCGAGATGGTGCTCGGCAAAGTCAACAAGTCGCTCGTATCCATGGTGAGCGAGCTCGGAGTCAAGGCGGTCGGCATATCCGGAAAGGACGGGGGACTCCTGACCGTTGAGAAGAAGTATTCCGACGGAAAGGACATAGGCTTTGTCGGAGAGGTCACGGCCGTAGACACGAAGATACTCGAGGACCTTCTCGAGAAGGATTTTCTCCCGATAGTTGCCCCGATAGGTCTTGACAGTGATTTTCAGACATACAACATAAACGCGGATGATGCCGCATGCGCCATAGCAAAGGCAATGGGTGCGAACAAGCTCGCGTTCCTGACGGACATCGAGGGGGTTTACAGGAATCCCGAAGATCCGTCCACGTTCATTTCGAGGCTGACCGTCTCGGAAGTGGACGAGCTGGTAAACAGCGGATATATCGGAGGCGGCATGCTGCCGAAGCTTAAAAACTGCACGGATGCTATAAAGAGCGGCGTCAGCCGTGTGCACATACTCGACGGAAGAAAGCCGCACAGCCTCCTTCTGGAGGTCTTCACCGACACCGGCATCGGAACGATGTTCTTTAAGGACGAGGAGGGAATATGAGCACAGCTGATACGATAAAGACTGCAGAGGAGCATCTGCTTCACACATACAACCGTTACCCGATAGTGTTTGACCACGGAAGCGGGGTAAGGCTTTATGACGATACCGGAAAAGAGTATCTTGATTTCTGCGCCGGGATCGCGGTATATGCGCTCGGATACGGGAACAGTCGGTATGAGGACGCCGTAAAGCGTCAGATCGAAAAGATAAGCCATATATCAAACTATTATTATTCCCGGCCCCTTGCCGAGGCTGCATCCCTTCTTACCGCCGCATCAAAAATGGACCGTGTGTTCTTTACGAACAGCGGAGCGGAAGCGGTTGAGGGTGCCTTGAAGGCGGCCAGAAAATACGCATATAATAAGGATGGCAGGTGCGACCACGAGATCATCGCGATGGAGCACTCGTTCCACGGAAGGACGTTCGGCGCGCTTTCGGTCACGGGAAACGCACATTACCGTGAGCCTTTCGAGCCGATGATAGGAAACATCAGGTTTGCCACATTCAACGATTTTGACAGCGTCGCCGCACTTGTGAACGACAGGACGTGCGCAGTGATACTCGAGACCGTTCAGGGTGAGGGCGGGATATATCCGGCCGATCCCGATTTCCTTAAAAAGATCAGGAAACTGTGCGATGAAAATGACATACTGCTGATCCTTGACGAGATACAATGCGGCATGGGACGAAGCGGCAGCATGTTCGCTTACATGCAGTACGGGATAGAACCTGACATACTTACCGTTGCCAAGGCGGTCGGATGCGGGGTGCCGGTCGGCGCATTCCTCATGAATGAGAAGACTGCGGCAAGCTCGCTCGTGCCCGGGGACCACGGGACAACATACGGCGGCAATCCACTCGCATGTGCGGCGGTCGCCGAGGTGCTTAAGATATTCGAAGAAGATAAGATCATCGACAATGTGAACAATGTCGCGCCCTACCTTGAGGCAAAGCTTAAGGAGCTGGTCGCAGAGTATGATTTTCTCATAGGGGAGAGAGGCCTGGGACTGATGAGGGGGCTCGTGTTCGATACCGAAAAGAAAAAGCCCGGAGATGTCGTAAAGAGTGCGCTTCGCAACGGGCTGGTGCTCATCACCGCGGGCGCGGATGTCGTTAGGTTCCTTCCGCCGCTTGTCATCACAAAGGCTGATGTTGATGAGATGATCGAAAAGCTTACGCGTTCATTTACGGAGTAGAAATGTTCAGAAGACTTATATGTGCCATACTGGCAGCCGCTCTGGGGCTGGCGCTTCTGTATGTCGCGGCAACGACCGATGTTCCGGAGTATTCCGATCCCGGCAGTGCTGCGCCTGCGGCCGAAGCGGATGATACCGCGGAATCTGCCGCCGATGACGGCAGCCTGACACTATGGTATACCGATGATTCACTGACGGACTATCTGTCCGGCGTTGCCCTTTCCTTTGAACAGGACCAGGGCATTAAAGTCAATACGGTCTTAAAGGACGGGGTCCGGTTCCTTGAGACCATAAATGATATTTCCGTGGAAGAAGAGGGCAGGGAAGAGGCGATGCCCGATCTGTACATAACGAGCCACGACAACCTTCTGAGGGCGTATCTGTCGGGGCTTGCGAGTGTCATAACCGATCCGGCCGAGATCGTGACGGAGGAGATGTATCCCCACACCGCGATAGCGGCTGTCACGTGCTACGACCATCTGGTGGCGTATCCTCTTTATTACGAGACTAACTTTTTCCTTTACAACAAGACATATATGGCTTCCATCGCTCAGAACAAGATTGAAGCGGAGGCCGACCTTGCCGAAGGCGAGGAGGCGACCAGGAAGCTTGAAGAGGAGGGCGATCCCAAGGAGGAGGCCAAGGAGATAGAGACGGACTCAGATGGAGACAGCGGCTCAGGTGACGGACAGGACAATGACGGCGGCAGTGATGACGGCATGCCGCCTGAGGATGAGGACGAAAATCCCATGGGAGAGGAAGATGCTACTGCCGACAGGGCGGTCCTTGAGCAGCTCGCGACCATGATCCCGGCGACCATCGATGACATCAAGACATTTGCAAACAACTACGACGCCCCGGAGGCGGTAGAGTCGGTGTTCAAATGGGACGTTTCCGATATTTTCTATAATTATTTCTTTGTGGGCAATTACATGGATGTCGGAGGCGAGAACGGTGACAACGCCTCTGTGTTCAATATATATAACAGCCAGGCGGTTGAATGCCTGCGTGAATATCAGGAGATGAACCAGTTCTTTTCCATAGATTCCAAGGTCGACAATTACGACAGGATACTTCAGGATTTTATTGACGGAAAGATGGTGTTCACGGTCGCGACGACTGATGCGATCGCGCGCATACATGAGGCACAGCGCCGTGGGGAATTCGATTTTGAGTACGGTGTCAGCACGCTTCCGGACATATCTACCCTGCTGAAGGCGAGGGGGCTATCTGTCACCGATGCCGTGGCCATAAACGGCTACTCGGAAAAGAAGGCCGATGCGAACCGGCTGGCAACATATCTCGTGAACTACAAAGCATCGGATCTTTATATGAAGTCCGGAAAGGTCTCGTGCTTCAAGGGCGTTGAGTTTGAGGATGCCGAGATCGCCAATGTCATGGCTGAATATGAAAGATCAATGCCTCTTCCCAAAATGGTCGAGGCCACGAATTTCTGGGTGCAGCTTGAGATCGCGTTCACAAAAGTCTGGAAAGGCGGAGATCCCGATGAGATACTGCGCGAGCTTTCGGACACGATAGGTGCACAGATCGAAGAGATAAAGGCCAATCTTCCGACGCAGGAATCGTTCAGCGCCGGCGGGGGCAAGTTTGTACAGTAGATGGCGTTCACAGAAAAAACAAAATTCCATCACATATTCATAAATTTTATGAAAGAAAATATGGTCATACGCGGATGAGGAACGGTCCGCACGAAGAATGATCATAGTGAAAGGAAGGTAAGCATCATGGAAGGTTTTTTCAAGAAAGCATGTGCAGGTGCCGTCATAGGACTTGCGTTCGGTATACTGGCGGCGCTCGGATTTATCGGAGTGACAAAGTTTGTTAAGCTCATATTCCCCGACAGGACAGAGGCCAATGTAAAGGTTGAGGCCGGGATCGACAGATCGGCGGATGCCGAAGAGTCAAAGGCTGTGACTGAAGATGCGCCGGCAGCGGAAAACAAGGTAGGAAACGCATCGCTCACCCTTGCGGTCGATACCGGAAGAAAATCAGACGGCGAGGTCGGTATGGGAGTCACGGAGCTCGCGAAGAACAATCTTCCGTGCGTCGTATCGATAACGAATACCTCGGTCAAGCAGCTCATGGATATGTGGGGCAACGGCTACAGGGAGTACGAAGATGTATCGAGAGGAAGCGGCATCATAATCGGCCAGACCGATGATGAACTTCTGATCGTCACCAACAGCCACGTTGTGAACGGCGCCGACTCCATCACGGTGGGATTCGTGGATTCCGAGATATATGATGCAACCGTCAAAGGTGAGGACACCGAGATAGACCTTGCGGTGATCGGGGTCAAAATGTCGGATGTCAAAAAGGACACGCTCGACAGCATAAAGGTTGCGGTGATCGGCGATTCAGATGACCTTGAGGTCGGCGAGCAGGTCGTTGCGATAGGCAATGCCGTAGGTTACGGACAGTCTGTCACGACAGGCATTGTTTCGGCACTTAACAGGGATGTTCCGGATGACGGGGCGGACATATCATATATTCAGACGGATGCAGCCATCAATCCCGGAAATTCCGGCGGTGCCCTCCTTAATATGAAGGGCGAGGTCATCGGAATAAATACGGCAAAGATAATGTCGACATATGTTGAGGGAATGGGATATGCAATCCCGATGAAGATGGCGGATCCCGCCATAGAGACTCTCATGAACCTCAAGTCACGGGACAAGGTTGATGAGGACAAGGCAGGATACCTAGGCATAACGGGAGTATCGGTCGATGAGCAGACATCAAAGATGTATGGCATACCCGAGGGCATATACCTCCAGGAGATCATAGATGACGGCCCAGCTGACAAGGCCGGACTTCTCAAGGGAGATATATTAAAGAAGTTTGACGGAGTATCGGTATCAACGATAGCAGAGCTTCGCAGCAAGCTTGACTACTACGAGGCCGGCGAGAAGGTCGATCTGATCATCTGCAGGCAGGAAGACGGCGAATACGCCGATAAGACGATAACCGTTACGCTTGCAACCAGAAAAGACAGCGGCGTAGACGATGCCGAGAAGGATTCTTCCGAAAAGGACGGGAAGGACCAGGAGGATAAAAAGGATAAAAAAGCAGATGAAGAAAAAGGCTCTGACCGTGAGGAATCTGTCCAGAACTTTTATGACCAGATCCCTGACGAACTCAAGGAATTCTTCTTCGGATTCGGAAGATAAGCAATAATCAGGCGGTATCGGGAAACTCGGAAAGAGTGGAACCGTGTTTATAGAAAAAATCAAATATCGTGTTGCCGTGGCAGCCGTTATGGTTGCTGCGGCTTTTTGTGGCTGCGGCGATGAGGACGCCGAGCTCATCCCTGTAGGGGAGGAGACGGTATCGGAGATGCCGGCGGAAAGGGCATCGCCTCCTGCTGAAAGCGTGGCGGAGCCGGAAGGATCAAAGACTGTCAAGGTTTATGTATGCGGGGCGGTGGTGCATCCGGACGTTTATACTCTGCCTGAGGAAATGAGGCTTATTGATGCGGCTTCCGCAGCGGGCGGATTTACCGAAGATGCCGGAACGGAATATATCAACCTGGCGGCAAGGATAAACGACGGACAGAAGATATACATCCCGACGGTTGAAGAGGTCGAGGAGGCTTTCCGGGAAGATCCCGGGGCATACTCGTCAGTAGTTAACATAACATCATTCGCACCGGGTATAGACAATGTGAATGATGTCGGAAATGGCGGCACTGATGATACCGGAGGATTGGTTGACATAAATCATGCCGACAGGGAAACTCTTATGACCCTCCCGGGAATAGGACAGTCAAAAGCAGACAAGATAATCGCCTACAGAGAGGAAAACGGCGGCTTTGGCGCGATAGAGGACATAATGCTCGTCGGAGGGATCAAGGAAGGACTGTTCAATAAGGTCAGGGACAGGATCTGTGTCAGATAGGAGAGCGTAAAATGAATATCCTCGTGGTTGATGACGAGAAGCTCATTGTAAAAGGACTGGTGTTCGCACTCGAACAGGACGGCAATTCGGTAGATGCCGCGTATGACGGTGAAGAAGCGCTGGAGATGATATCCAAAAAAGAGTACGATATCGTGCTTTTAGACCTTATGCTGCCGAAGATAAACGGCTATGATGTATGCCGTAAGGTCAGGGAATCCTCGACGGTTCCGATCATAATGCTGACCGCTAAGAGCGAGGATGGCGACAAGATCATGGGGCTTGAATTCGGGGCCGATGATTATGTCACAAAGCCTTTCAACATACTCGAGCTCAAGGCGCGCATAAATGCGGTCATGAGGAGGACACATAGCAGTGCGCCCGCGTCAGGCAGTACCGTGGCGATAGGAAGCATCAGGCTTGAGACCGATAACAGACGCTGCTTTATTTGCGGCAGGGAATACAACCTCACTTCCAAGGAGTTTGAGATACTTTCGCTTCTGTGCAGAAGGCCCAATGTGATCTTTTCGAGGGAGAAGCTTCTTGACATAGTATGGGGGAGCGAATATCCGGGAGACGTGAGGACCGTGGACGTCCATGTCAGGAGGCTGCGCGAGAAGATAGAGCCCAATCCCGGTGAACCTATATACGTCCACACCAAATGGGGAGTCGGCTATTACTACAAGGAGTGATCATTGCTCGAAGGCATCGGAAAAATAAGGATCAAATTCATGAGGAGCCTCAGGACCGATATGCTCCTCATCATCTGCCTTGTGGGCATACTGCCCGGGTTCATTCTTTCAAGGGCTTTTCTCTACGGATATGAGAAGCAGGCGGTGACCGCAAGGGAAAATGAAGCCAGGGACAGATGCAGGGTGATCAGTGACAGGCTGTATCGGTCAGGATATCCCGAGGACACCCAGAACGGGACCGCGGACTCGGAGCTTGCCCTTCTGTCCGATCTTTACGGCGGGCGCGTGATGGTCATCAATGCCGACCTGAGGATCGTCAAGGATACATACTCCCAGAGCGAGGGAAAATACCTGATACTTTCCGAGGCCGAAGAAGGCCTTTCGGGCAGGAGCATTTCAGACTACGACCCGGAAAGTTCTTTTATTCAGATCGTTACTCCGATAGGGGCCGGTGAATCACCCGTCGGAGTTATGTTAACCTATGTAAGCACATCTGACATCACGAGGTCGCTTGAGGCCTCAAGAAAACTCTGCACGATCATCATCCTTTCGATAGCTGCTGTAGTGATCGGGGCAGGCGTGATAGTCGCCGCAAAGATCACCGGGCAGTTCAGGAAGCTTTCCAAAAGTGTCGAGAACATAAGGTTCGGATTCGAGGAAGAAGAGATAAACATATTTGACTACAGGGAGACCGAACAGATCAACGAGGCGTTCGATGAGGTGGTCACGAGGATGAAGAACCTTGATAATTCAAGGAGCGAGTTTGTGGCAAACGTATCCCACGAGCTTAAAACACCCATAACTTCCATCAAGCTTCTCGCGGAATCCATTACTTCACAGGCGGACGTATCCAAGGAGATATATGAAGAGTTCATGACGGACATCATCGCCGAGGTCGACCGCGAGGACAGGATCATAAACGATCTGCTGTCTCTTGTTAAGATGGACAGGACGGCAACGGACCTCCAGATCGAGAAATGTGACATAGACCACATGCTCGAGGGGATAATCAAGAGGCTTACTCCGATAGCCGACAGGGAAAAGGTCGAGCTTATATTCGAGACAGTCCGGCAGGTAACGGCGGAGGTCGATGAGACAAAGCTTTCACTGGCCCTTACCAATATCATCGAGAACGGTATCAAATACAACCATGAGGGAGGCTTTGTAAGGGTCACTTTAGACAGCGAACCGATGATGTTCGTTGTCAGGGTAGAGGACAGCGGAATAGGAATACCCGAGGAGGATATCCCGAACATTTTCGAAAGGTTTTACCGGGTCGACAAATCCCATTCAAGGGAGATAGGCGGGACCGGACTAGGACTTGCGATCGCAAGGGGCTCCATACTCATGCATAAAGGGACGGTAAAGGTTGAGAGCACTCAGGGAGAAGGCTCCGTATTTGAGATAAAGATACCTCTCAGCTATATAGTGACCCCTGCGGCTCCTGATGCGGAAAAGGGAGGTGCGGGCATTGAATAGAAAAATAATAGCCGTTATGATACTGTCGGCCATAATGCTTACCGCATGCTCAAAATCTGAAGTTCCCGAAGATGCCGGCTATAACACGACCGTATATGATCTTGACCCGAGCCTTAAGGATCTTGAGCCGTGCGGCTACCGGATGAAAGAAGCGGAAGACCTGTCGGACAGTGTGGGCGAGCTGCTTCAGAGGATCATTGACGGACCCGACGGGAACCGGATAAGATCCGCCATACCGAGTGAGATCACAAGCGTGACATACAGAGTCGGGACCAATACGGTGGCAGTCGACCTCGGAAGCGCTTTTGCCGAGCTTCCGACCATGAGGAGGCTTCTGTGCGAGGCAGCGGTGGTAAAGACGCTCTGCCGGCTTGACGGAGTATATGCCGTAAGCTTCTCGGCTGACGGCGTTCCCGCCTGCGACTCGTCCGGAACGCCGATAGGCCCAATGACCGCGGATTCGTTTGTCGGGACCGACGGTGAGAGAGCCGAACTCCACCTTTTCTTTGCAAGCGCTGACGGGCAGAGCCTCATAGAAAAAGAAGAGACCGTGATGCGCAGCATCGACACTCCGATGGACCTTCTTGTAGTCGAGAACGTCATATCCGGCCCCAGAAGTTCTGATGTATATGCGACGGTCAATCCTTCGACGAAGATCAATTCCGTTGAGACATCCGACGGGATATGTTATGTAAACTTGAGCAGGGATTTTCTCAATAAGAAAACTAACGTATCCGACGGGGTAATGATATATTCCATCGTCAATTCACTGTATTCACTCGAGAACGTTAACAGGGTCAGGATAATCATCGACGGAGATGGCAGCTCTTCTCTGGGAGAGTATGACCTATCCGGAACGTTTGAGAGAAACCTCGACATCATGGCCGATGAACTGTAGACAGCATACGTATTAATTTATGGAGGAAGTCATATGCCGGTACGAAGGCCGGCATGTCTCATCTGCCTCCTTTTCCTGATGGCAGCGTATGCCCTGTCCGGCTTTGGGCCGCCCGTCCCGTCATGGGACGTTGATGCGGCATCCGGCAGGACTGTCAGCGTGACGGGAACTGTTGCCGACAGGCAGGAAAAGAACGGATCACTTCAGGCTTATCTTAAAGACATTTCATTCATCACGGCAGATAGCACATGCTTTCCGAAAAGATCAGAAGGAATAGTGGTAAAGCTTGCAGACGGTGTGCCGCCCGAGTATTTAAGGCTCGGTTCACGCGTCAGTGCAAAAGGGGTTTTTGCGCCCTTCGAGCGGCCCCGCTGTGAGGGGATGTTCGACTCAAGGACATATTACATGATACGGGGGTATGAAGGGCAGCTCATACGGGCGCGGATAACCGGAAGGTCAAAGGCTCACAATTATCTGTATGAAGGCCTCCGCGGCTTCAGGGAGAAGTCATATGACGTCCTGAAAGAAAACATGAGCGCGGAAGACGCAGGTGTTACGGCTGCAATGACGCTTGGTGACAGGTCGGATCTCGACCGCGAGACGAAGGACCTGTTCCAGAGCGCGGGAATAAGCCATGTCCTTGCGTTGTCGGGACTTCACATAGCATCGGTGGGCCTGGCGGTCCTGGCCATGCTGCGGAAACTCCGTGTTCCGCTAAGGGCTTCGGCAGTCATTGCCGGAACTCTGATCGGCCTCTATTCGGTCATGACCGGACTGTCGACTTCAACAGCAAGGGCCATGATAATGTTCGCGATCTCAGTTGCCTCGATCCTTGCAGGCAGGACTTACGACCTTATGTCTGCCGCTGCCCTTTCAGCCGTGCTCATCATTGCCGAATATCCGTCCTATCTGTATGACAGCGGGTTCCTGATGTCCTTCGGGGCTATAGTCGGAATATCATGCATCTTTCCGGTATTTGAAAAAATACCGGGTGTGATCGCTTCGGACTTCCTGCCGCATTCTTTTGAAGAAAAGAAGGGCAGGATACCGGGAGCAGCCTCTAAACTGTACGGTGCTGTCTGTGTGACCGTGTCGGTGACTGCGGCAACACTGCCGGTCACTTCCGAAAGCTTTATGCAGGTATCGCTCTTTTCGGTCTTCTTCAACCTTATAGTCATTCCGCTCATGAGTGTGGTGCTTCTCACCGGATTTCTGGGCATCGGAGTGGGCCTGATCGGCCTGGAACCGGGGTTCATCCTAAAAATAACACATTATATTTTAAAACTTTACAGGTATCTCGGAAAAATTTCTGAAAAAATCGACGGAAATGTGTTTTTGACGGGAAAACCGGAAAAATGGCAATCAATAACGTATGTAATGATAGTCGCAACGGCAGTGATCGCAGGAAATATCGTGATTCTGGGAAAAAAATTAAATAACATATCCGCAAAAAACGTTGACCGAACCGGTCGGCAAAAGACAAATGATAACATTAGATATCAAAGAGAGAATGAAGATAAAATAACGTATGTTGTGGAAGGGGTGGCGCAAAGGCGCAGGAGAAAGAGGAAGGAGCTTCTTGGCATAGGCGGATTTCTGGCGGCCATGTTTGCAGCGGCAGCCATACTCACATATCAACCGAGATGTGAGGCGGAGATCCGGAACGTCGATGTCGGGCAGGGTGACTGTGCGCTCATATGGGGAGAGGGCACAGGTGCATTCATGATAGATGCCGGAAGTTCGGACGTCAGGAATGCGGGCACATACCGGATACTGCCCGTTCTCAAGGCTAACAGGGTCAGGACGCTCGACTACTGCTTCCTTACTCACATGGACAGCGACCACGTGAGCGCGGTCGCGGAGCTGCTTGAGGATGAGGGCAGCATTGTCAGGATAAAGAACATTGCCGTAAGCTCTGCGGCATATCATTCGGACCATGAGAATTTCGTCCGCATCGCCGAAGCCGCCGGAAAGTGCGGGACCGTGATAGTGCCTTTGTCTGCCGGGGATGTTCTGTCATCCGGCAGGATGAGGATCACATGCCTCAGTCCGGATGGATCCATGTCAGGCGATGCCTATGACGAAAACTCGCTTTCGCTCGTGCTCAGGCTCGAGCTTGCGGGACATGACGGCAGAACATGCTTCTCGGGCCTTTTTACGGGCGATATCGGGGAGGACGTTGAAAGGCGATTGCTGCCCGTAACAGACAGGACGTCATACTTAAAGGTCGCCCATCATGGCAGCCGGTTTTCTTCCTGCGGCGAATTCATGTCGGCAGCATCACCCAAAGTATCGGTTATCTCGGTGGGAATCGGCAACAGCTACGGCCATCCGTCTTCTGAAGCGCTGTCCAGGATCGGCATGACGGGGTCGAGGATATACCGTACGGACCGCGACGGTGAGGTGACGGTCATATACGACGGGGAAAATATCAGCATAAAAACTCATATGGATCCATTAAAGCCATCGGGCGGATTGTAATCGGTGCGGCTGCATATTATAATTGAACAAGGCATATATGCTTTGGAGGAAGAGGATGCAGATACTGACCGGGATAAGGGATGATGAAGGACTTCGCACGAGTTTTACCGATCTTGCGGCCGAAACGTTCGGGATCGATCTGGAAAAGTGGTACGCGGGAGGATTCTGGCAGGATGATTATATCCCATATGCTGCCGTTTCGGACGGACGCGTCATCTCCAACGTATCGGTCAATGTGTGCAACATAAGGTGGAAGGGACGCATCAGGCACCTGGCCCAGCTCGGGACTGTCATGACTGATAAGGCATACAGGGGAAAGGGATATTGCACCGCAGTGATGGAGAAAGTGCTCGATACGTGCTCGCGCTCTTTCGAGGGTGTCTACCTGTATGCAGAGGAGCATATGGGTCCGTTCTATGAGAAATTCGGTTTTATGCGTGTCGCTGAGTACCGGTTTTCCAAATCGGTTAACATAACTAATCATTTTGATGCAGAAAAAATAACGATGGATTCTGAGGATGAGCGGAACAGAATGATTAACATAATTCAGAGGCGAGAGCAGTACGGCGACAGGATCGTTGTAGGCAATCCCGGCCTGTTCATGTTTTATCTGACCGGGCCTCTTTCCGACTGCGTATATTATGTTCCTTCTTCCGAGGCTTATGTCGTGGCCGGACAGAGCGGGGATGAGCTCACCGTCTATGCCATCTTCTCAGATGCCAAAGTCAGCTTAGGAGACGTCATCTCTTCCTTCGGAAGCAGCGTAAAGCATGTCACGCTGGCCTTTACGCCGGAGAACACAACGGGATTTGACCGGGCGAAGATCGATGATCCCGAGAATATCCTCTTTGCAAAAGGAGAGATATTTGACGGGATCAGAAACGACAGGTTCATGTTCCCGAGAATAGCGCAGGCTTAGGAAATATCCACAAAAAATAATTTAGGGTTGTTATTCTCACACTATATATGGTATTCTATTACGTGTAGGCATACTTCTTATGGGAATGACGCTTGTGGGGAGCGTCGGGAGATGCCTCAGGGGACGTTATTGATGAGGGAAGTAAAATGAGTGTGGAGGAAATGTTCGAAAAGCTTGAGTCTGTCGACGAAGAGTGGCAGCTCAAGGAGATCAAGCTATGGCTGTTCAAAGAAAGCGTAAGGCTCCGTGACGAGAAGTTCGACCTCGAGATGCAGAAGCGTGATTTTGCCAACGACAGGGAGAATGCCCGCGAGGAGAACCGCAGGTATGAAGAGCACCTTGCTCACAGGAGCGAGCAGCTGAGACGTGAGGAGGAGCTCATTGAACAGAAGCATGCGGTCATCAAGAGAGGCTTCGAGGAGCTCGACCGTGACAGGCAGGCACTTAATGCAAGGGAGATCTCACTTAAGGAGAGAGAAGCTAAGCTTGAGGAGAGAATCGCCGGCAGCGTATCGCTCGAGAGCAGGGAAGTCAATGACGTTCTGTTCAGGGGAGCCGACAATATCCTTCTGATCAAGAAACGGTACAAAGATCTTCTTAAAATGTTCCATCCGGACTGCCTCGGAGGTGATACGGAAATGGTTAAGTCGCTCAACAGAACGTATGACCGGCTGATCAGGGAATGTGATTCATATGGAAAGAGAAGGCGCGCATAGCGCCTTTTTTTGTTATATACGGCTGCCCGGGAACAATTCATCTAAAATAATTCATCTAAAATATAAAGAGCAGAGGTAGAAAATGAGAGCATACATACTGCCGCATCCGCCGATAGCGGTATACGAGGTCGGAGGAGACGAGACGGCCAAGATAGAGGCGACCGAGAAGGCTTTTGCAAAAGCTGCCGCAGACATCAGGGAGTACGATCCGGAGACGATAGTCATAATATCACCGCACAGCATCATGTACAGGGATGCCTTCTATATGGCAAAAGGCCGGGGAGGCACAGGTGACCTCGCACGGTTCGGGGCTCCGAAGCCCTGCGTATATTACGGATATGACAGAGAACTCTCGGATGAGATAGCGAGGCTCTGCAAAGAGAAGAACATCACGCTCGTATATTCGGAAGAAGGAGCGGATGAACTTGACCACGGCGCAGTCGTGCCGCTATATTATGTAAACCGTGAATATAAAACAGCGGATGCTGCCCCTTACAGGGTCGTCCGAATTTCCCCGTCAGGGCTTGACGATGATGATCTGTTTGAAATGGGCAGCGTTATCGAAAGGGCGATCGCACATGTGGGCAGGCGTGCCGTCATTATCGCGAGCGGCGACCTCTCACATAAGCTCAGAGAGGACGGCCCGTACGGGTTCATTAAGGAAGGCCCTGAATTCGATAAAGCAGTAACGGATGTTATGAAAAGTGGAAGGCTGGAGGATTTTGTCAAGATCGACAAACGTGTGAATGACCTGTCGGCCAACTGCGGCTATCCCGGATTCGTGATGCTCGCAGGAGCACTGCACGGGTATAAAATAACACCAGATTTCTTATCCTATGAAGGGGTGTTCGGCGTAGGGTACGGCATATGCATATTTGAATGTGAGGACTGGTATGTCCGGCTGGCAAAGGCTTCCCTGGAGAAATACATAAGGACAGGCCGTGAACTTAAGGACGGCGAGCTTAATGAATACCCCGACCGGCTGAGAAATGACAGGGCAGGCGTTTTCGTCTGCATCAAGAAGGACGGCATGCTCAGGGGATGCATCGGAACTATCCTCCCGGCATACGAGAATACGCTTGCCGAGACATGTGAACTGGCGATAAGCGCCGGAACCGGGGATCCGCGGTTTTCACCCGTTACGGAGGGAGAACTCGGAAAGCTCAAATATACCGTGGATGTCATGGGCACTCCGGAGATCGCCTCATATGAAGACCTTGACGAGAAGAGATACGGCGTGATCGTGACTGCAGGCAGGCGGAGGGGGCTGCTGCTTCCAAACCTCGAAGGCGTGGATTCCGTGGACGAGCAGCTTGACATCTCCTGCAGAAAGGGAGGCATAGATCCTTCAGAGGACTATTCGATCGAAAGGTTCATGGTGGAGAGACACGAATGATCTGCAGCAACTGTTCACACAACTGCGATCTGACAGGCGGGGCAACCGGACTGTGCCATGCGAGGAGTGAAAAGGACGGCCGTATAGTGTGCGATAATTACGGATATGTCACATCACTCGCACTCGATCCGATCGAGAAGAAGCCCCTGGCAATGTTCCGCCCGGGTTCAAGGATACTGTCGGCCGGTTCATACGGATGCAACATGCGGTGCATGTGGTGCCAGAACGATTCGATATCGAGAGGATACGTTCCGGCGGACTGCCTGTCACCCGATGAGCTTGTGGATATCGCAATAAGAAACATAAACCGCGGCAACATCGGGATTGCCTATACATATAACGAGCCGTCCGTGGGTTTTGAATTTGTTCTTGACTGTTCGCGCCTGGCGAAGCAGAATAGTCTGGTGAACGTCATGGTCACGAACGGAATGCTCTGCCGGGAGCGGTTCGATGAGCTCCTTGGATATACAGATGCATACAATATTGACATCAAGACCTCCTCTGCCTCAAAATATGAAAGGATAGGAGGGGACCTGTCACTCATAACCGATAATATCAGAAGCGCGCACGGTCATGGAGCCCATGTTGAGCTGACAACGCTCGTTGTCCCGGGCTTTAACGATGATGAGGATGACATCCGTGCGATCATTGATCTTATCGCTGATACGGACAGGAGGATCCCGCTCCACCTGACCCGGTTCTTTCCCGCGGGCGATATGAGGGATGCTTCCCCGACTCCGCTCGATACCCTGTACCGGTTCAGGGACATGGCAGTGCAGAAACTGGAAAATGTATTTCTTGGGAATGTATGAAGATGAGAAGACCACTGATTGATAATCTGATCAGATGTGCTGCATCTGCAGCGATCATTATATGCGGCATGAACCTTATGCCGGCCCGGGCAGCCGAGATCGCACCTGCGATGCCCGAGGCCGCAGCGCCGGCACTTCCGACTGCCCCGGCACCCGAAATCCCGGCGGCAGTACCCGCAGTTCCGGCAACCGAAATCCCGGCGGAGGTTCCCGCAGTTGCGGCACCCGAAATACCGACGGCCGTTCCCGAAGTTTCGGTCCCGCCTGTTCCGGATGTTCCGGCTGTGGCTCCCGTACCGGCAGCTCCAGAAGTACCGAAGCAGCACGCAGTCCCGACAGAGGATGCGGTCCCGGTCCCTTCGGATCCGGTCGAACTCTTCCTGTCAAAATCCGCGTTTATCGGCAATTCCGTCGGCGAAGGCCTGACTATGTATAATGCTGCCAACAAGAATGTCCCTCTCGGAAACGCCACCATGCTGACAAGGGTATGCTACTCATTCGGAAACGACGCAGGCAGGAATTCAAAGTTCATACCGAAATACGGCGGCGTGCCGATGCAGGCAAAGGAAGCGGTAAAGCAGTGCGGTGCCGAATATGTGTTCATCTGCATGGGGACTAACGATCTTGTCGGTTCCGCCGGAGCGGAGAATGCATATGAGAAGTATAAGCAGTATCTTACCGGGATCCTTGCGGAAAATCCCACGGTTACGATCTTTATCGAGAGCTGTACGCCATCGAGGCCCGGAAGCAATGTGAATAACGAGAAGATAACGGCTTTCAACGCATATATGAAGGCGTACACCGACCTGTTCCCGAACATGTACTATGTCGATATCGCCACTCCCATGAAGGACGGGACGGGATATCTGGAATCTTCATACTGCTCGGACGGGAGCGTTCACCTGACGAACAAGGCCTATGCCCTGTGGGCGGAAACGGTCAGGCAGTATATCGCGGCATTCATTGCCGCAAAGTCCGAGGCGCTTGCCAAACAGCGAAGTGCGGAGGCTGCCATCGCAAAAATGAATTATGAGAAAAACATCAGAAAAGTAGACGATAAGAAACAGGAACTGTTTGAGAAGAGGATGCAGGCAAAGCGTGACGCCGAGGCAGCCGAGGAAGAGAGAAGACGGTATGAGCTGGCTCATGTGCCCGACGAGGTGACGCTTATGCAGACGCTTGCCTCGGAGCACAAAGAAGCAGCTCCGGCACTGTATAATATCGGGCCAAAGCTGCTCCTGTGCGTCGGCGAAAAGCCTTAACGGTCTATGCTATATCTCCGGGATCTTCAGATTCCGCTTTATCATCGGAAGACTCGGGATCTCCGGCATCTTCAGCGCCTGCGGCGTTTTCTTTTGAAGCCGCTACTTTCAGGTCTTCCTTATAGTCGGAGATCTTCTCGTCGGCCACAAGAAGCTTCGTCATATACTCGGAGATATCCGAAGCCGGAGCATCCTTGTAGAGTTCGTAATATTTCTTTCCCAGCTGGTAATAGTATTTCTGCTTTTTGGCTTCCTCCGCTTTTATAAGTGCCTGAAGCCTTGCAACCTCGCCGTATTCCCTTGCCTTGTCCGCAACGGTGTTTATGGCGTCTTCAAACTTATCCGCTAAATCTGACATTGTTCCATCCTCCTAATTCTTTAAGCACAGTTCGGCGATAAGCGTTTCGATGCCCACCTGTGGGTCGATACGCCCGCTCTTTATCCGTTCATCCGTTTCGGCGCATTTTTCAATGCCGGCGG
This sequence comes from Lachnospiraceae bacterium, assembly GCA_024698075.1. Taxonomy (GTDB): domain Bacteria; phylum Bacillota; class Clostridia; order Lachnospirales; family Lachnospiraceae; genus UBA2868. Next base: position 10,141 of record JAILRP010000082.1, on the reverse strand, counting down.
ATAACCTGATTTTACTACTCTTTCCTGCAGTCTGCAATGCTATCTCGACCCTTTTAGGGCTCATTCCCAGGATTTTAGGCATCTCCTTGGGGCTTACATTCTCATTTTTCATTTCACTGACGTGAAAGAGAAGACGGTACTGCTCGCGGATGAGCGCAAGCATGCCCAAAGGGTCGCTCCGAAGCAGGACGAGATCCTTGTAATAATCCATGGCCGTCTTCAGGTCGTGGTCAAGGATCGCCGAGATCATCTTAAATATCTTATCTTCTGGCAGGGGCGGACAGACGCTTTCCACATCGGCAGGCCTGATGCCGTCCTTTCCGAACGTATAGGAAATTATCTTTTCAAGTTCATTTGAGACCTGCCAGAGGTCGGTGCCGCATCTCTCCAGAAACAGATCGAGGGCGGCCTCCGTTATTGGGCGGTGTTCTTTTACAAGCCTGTTAAAGACAAAATCACGCAGTTCTTTTTCGGAAAGATCGGAAAACTCCTCGATGCATCCCTCGCTTTTGGCGGCCTTGGTCTGCCGGAGCGTTCCGTTTGCCTTCTCCTCCGAGAAGATGAGGCAGGCTGTTTCGGGAATGTTCGGGATATAATCCGCGAGCTCTTCACATGGATGCTCGAACAGGCCCGTATCTTCGAGCACGATCACACGCCTGTCGGCAAAGAAGGGCATCGTCTCGGCAAGTTCGATGACTTCACGGACCTCCGTCTTCTTACCGCTGAAAAAGGTGCAGTTCATGCTGTCGCCTTCCGGCACGAACTGCCGGACGATCCGGCTGACATACTGCTTCCTTATATAGCTCTGCGGACCCGTCAGAACATAAATATGTTTGAAGATCCCTTTTTTTATCTGCTCATCAAGTTGTTTCATGCAGATCATTATATCATAAAAAAATGACCAAATACGCAAAAATTGTGGTTTTTTCAAGTATAATGTGATAAAATATGCCATATGTTGTTACATATTGTGTAACGATCAATCCGACAGAGAAGGAGAATAATGAGGGAATGAAGAAAAAATCTTTTAACATGAACAAAATGCTGATTTTGTTCAGCATGATCCCGCTTCTCGCGGGAGTTATCGTCATGACGGTCGTAGCCATCGTCCTGATAAACAAGAACCTTGAGGGGAAGGTTCAAGACCAGCTTCTCGTAGCCGCTCAGGGGCTCAAGAATTACTCGGAGTTTGAACTTAAGGAAGGTGCGACGGAAGTAACGTATGATTCTGATTATATTGACTGTCTGAAGCCATATGACGTCGATCTTACCGTTTTCATCGGAGATACGCGCTTCTGCACATCGGTCCTCAATGACAAGGGACAGAGAAATGAGGGCACACAGGCTGCCGAGGGCATCTGGCCCAAGGTAAGCAGCGGCCAGACATTTATAGATAAAAAAACGAAGGTAGCCGGAAGAGACTATTTTGTAGTATACCTTCCGCTCGTTGACGGCAAGGGCCAGATAATCGGAATGTCGTTTGCGGGAACACCGAGGGCAGACGTTATTGCGGCCAGAAATCAAGTCATACTCGTTTCAGTCATCTGCGCGATCATCCTCATAGGCGTATTTGTAGCTCTTGTCCTGCTCATAGCCAGAAAGGTATCCAATCCGCTCAAAGAAACGGCTGACAGCCTTGAGAATATTGCAAAGGGTGACTTTACCGCAGAGAATGATGCTTCGTCGATGATCGCCGAGACGTACAGCCTCATCCAGTCATACCATGGACTGCAGGAGAACATCAGCAACATGCTCGGCAACATAAACGGACAGGCGAACGACCTGGCCGACAGGGTCGGCAATGTTGCAGACCTTGCTAAGCAGAGCAATGCCGCTACCGATCAGGTCAGTTCGGCAGTTGCGGAGCTTGCGGACGGAGCGACATCAATGGCTCAGAACTTACAGAACATAAACGAACAGGTCATGGAGATGGGCGGACTCATCAACAACGTTGTGGAATCCGTAGACCTGCTCTCCAATTCTTCGTCGACGATGCAGCAGGCTAACACCGAAGCATACGGATACATCACGAACCTTGAAAGATCATCCGCTACGACAAAAGATGCCGTTGCGGGCATCAAGTCACAGGTTGTAAATACCAATGAAGCCATCACGAGGATCACGAGTGCGGTCGGCATGATCACGGATATCGCGAGCCAGACGAACCTTCTGGCGCTCAATGCTTCGATAGAGGCAGCAAGAGCGGGCGAGATGGGCAAAGGATTTGCGGTAGTTGCAGAATCCATAGGAAACCTTGCCAACCAGTCTGCTGAATCTACGGCAGAGATCAGGAAGATCATTGATGAGCTCACGAAGCAGTCCGAGCAGAGCGTGCTTGCTTCAGAGTCTGTAGAGGAAGCGATCAATGAAGAACAGAACATCCTCATTGAGACGAAGAAGAGGTTCGATGTGCTCAATACCGAGATCACCAATTCCGTTGAGGATATCAGGGGCATCTCCAGCAAGACCGAAAGCCTTGAGTCCATTAAGGCAACGATCATTGAGAATGTAAGCGACCTGTCGGCCATCTCACAGGAGAATGCCGCCAGCACCGAAGAGGTTACTGCCTCAATGGAGAACATCGCTTCCAACATCCGCACGATCAGCGGTACTTCAGACGGAATGAACGATATCGCCAACAATCTCGTACAGGCAGTCGGAGAGTTCACATTCTGATCGCGGCTTTAAACATCACGATAATAAGGCAGCGGATATCCGCTGCCTTTTCTTTGAAAAAAGGTCCGATATGAGGACCGGCATTTATGAAAAGGGAGGATACAAATGAGAGATCTGCCGAGGCCCGGTCAGGTATACAGGCATTTTAAGGGCAATATTTACCGGATAATCACGGTCGCCGTTCATTCCGAAACTGGGGAGCAGCTTGTCATCTACAAACGTGATGATGCCGAGGAAAAATCATACGCAAGGCCTCTTGACATGTTCATGAGCGAAGTTGACAGGAAGAAGTACCCGGATGTTCGCGACAGGTACAGGTTCACGCTCTGCACGGATGACGATCTGTCCGATCTTGCTGCCGGTGGTGCCGATGCATCCACCGAGGGGCTCGACCCGCTCCTCGAGGCTTTTCTCGATGCAAGGACCGTCTCCGACAAGATCGACAGGCTGTATGACATGAAGAAAACGGCAACCGATGAGATTCTCGGTTATGTTGCGGCATCGCTCGACATCGATGTGAAAGGGGATACGCAGGAGAAGTTTTCGGAGATACTCCGTGCCCTTAAGGCAAGAGAAAAATATGAGAGCAGCAGGTTGCGCGGTTAAGAATATTTTTATATAATCATAGGCGGTGCGCCAATGTTCAGGTTAGAAAGGACGGAACAGATATGTATTCACTCGATGAAGTAAAAGCAGTTGACAGCGAAGTAGCACAGGCGATCGAAGCGGAAATGGCCAGGCAGAACAGCCACATTGAACTCATTGCCTCAGAAAACTGGGTAAGCAAGGCAGTCATGGCTGCAATGGGCTCTCCCCTTACGAACAAATATGCTGAAGGCTATCCCGGCAAGAGATACTACGGCGGATGCGAATGTGTGGACGTTGTCGAAGAGCTTGCAAGGGAACGCGCCAAGAAGCTATTCAACTGTGACTATGTCAATGTGCAGCCTCATTCGGGTGCCCAGGCAAACCTCGCGGCTTTCTTTGCGATGATGGAGCCGGGAGACACATACATGGGAATGAACCTTGACCACGGCGGACATCTTTCGCACGGCTCACCGGTCAACATTTCCGGAAAGTATTTTAACTGTGTTCATTACGGCGTCAATGACGACGGTTTCATAGATTACGATGAGATGGAGCGCATAGCCTGTGAATGCAGGCCCAAGATGATCCTGTCGGGCGCGAGCGCATACGCAAGGGCGATCGATTTTAAGCGCATCAGACAGATATGCGATAAGGTCGGTGCTTACATGATGGTCGACATCGCCCATATCGCAGGCCTTGTGGCAACGGGAATGCACGAAAGTCCTTTCCCCTATGCAGATGTGGTCACGACGACAACACACAAGACGCTCCGCGGACCCCGTGGCGGCATGATCATGTGCAATCAGGAAGCCGCAGACAATTTCAACTTTAATAAGGCCGTGTTCCCCGGCATACAGGGCGGCCCGCTCATGCACGTCATAGCGGCAAAGGCCGTCTGCTTCAAGGAGGCCCTTTCACCGGAGTTTAAGGAATACGGAAAGAACATCGTGGAGAACGCCAAGGCACTGTGCAGCGGACTGATGTCACGCGGCCTCTCCATAGTTTCCGGAGGCACGGACAATCATCTGATGCTCCTCGACCTGCGCCCTCAGGCCCTTACCGGCAAGGAGATCGAGAAGCTTCTTGACGAGGCCCATATCACGGCGAACAAGAACACCGTTCCGAACGACCCTCAGAAGCCGTTCGTTACGAGCGGCATCAGGCTCGGAACTCCTGCGGTCACATCCCGCGGGATGAATACGACGGACATGGACCGCATCGCCGAAGCGATCTCGCTCGTTGTCAAGGAAGGAGCGGACGGAGTGCCGAAAGCACGTGCGATCGTCGATGAGCTTACCGCAAAGTATCCGCTCGTAATGTAACACTGAATCGGTTTTTTCAGAATGATGGCGGCACATATGTGTTGCCATCATCTTTATTCGGATAAATGGTATTTTCAAGTCTGCTGTTTTTGTTTTGGTTCATTCCGATATTTTTTGCGGCTTACTATGTCTGTCCCGCAAAATGGCGCAATGCCGTGCTCTTTGCCGGAAGCATCGTTTTCTATGCATGGGGTGAACCGGTATATCTCCTGCTCATTTTTGTCTCGATACTTGTGAACTATCTCGCGGGGCTTCTGATATCATACGCTGATGCTTATCGGCCGCGGCTTAAAAAGGCGGCCTTTGCAGCCGCAATGGTATTTGATTTCGGGATGCTGTTCGTATTCAAATACACCGGCTTCATGATAGGAAACATAAATGCTCTTTTTGGCACCGGAATAAAAGACCCGGGCCTTACGCTTCCTCTCGGCATCAGCTTTTACACTTTTCAGATAGCTTCATATGTTATCGACCTTTACCGCGGAAAGATTGGAGCGGAGAAAAGCCCCCTGATACTCGGCACATATCTTGTCATGTTCCCGCAGCTGATAGCAGGCCCGATAGTCGTCTATTCCTGCGTCAGCGATCAGCTTCATGAACGCAGGATCACCGCCGAAGCCGTATCTGACGGGATCACGGTCTTCTTGATCGGACTGGCGTCGAAAGTCCTGATCGCCAATTCTGCGGGCGCGCTCTGGAGTGACCTTGAGGCGATAGGCTATGAGAACATATCAACTCCTCTTGCCTGGCTCGGCGTCATGGCTTTCACTCTTCAGATCTATTTTGATTTCAACGGGTATTCGCTGATGGCCATGGGACTTGGCAGCATGCTCGGGTTCACGATACCGAAAAACTTTGACAGCCCTTACATTTCCAGGTCGCTGACGGAATTCTGGAGAAGGTGGCACATGACTTTGTCGGGATGGTTCCGCGACTATGTCTACATTCCGCTCGGAGGAAACCGGAAAGGCAGTATGAGGACTTATGTAAACCTGTTCATCGTCTGGTTCCTTACGGGATTCTGGCATGGAGCAGGTTGGAATTTCATATGCTGGGGCCTGTTCTTCTTCATATTCCTTTCGGCGGAAAAATCATTCCTGATGCCTTTCCTTGAAAAGCATGTCGTGTTTTCGAGGATATATTCGCTTGTTCTCATAGGGCTTTCGTGGATGATCTTCGCGATAACCGATTTCTCGCAGCTGGGGATTTATTTTGTGAGGCTTTTCTCGTTCGCATCTCCCGGAAACTGCAGGGATTTTCTGTACTATGCGAGAAACTACGGGGCGGTTCTTGCGGCGGGATGTTTCTTCTCGGCGCCGTATGCTGCCCGGTGGTTCGATAAGATAAAGAGGAGGCCGGCAAGGACAGCCATACTGCTCGTCCTTCTGTTCGCATGCGTTTGTTCTCTTGCGGATGCGGCATATAATCCGTTTTTGTATTTCAGGTTTTAAAATATGAAGGATTTATTCGGAAACATAAAAGAATATCCGCTGATACCCATCTTTGCCGCGGTGACCGTCCTTACTCTTGCGGGCTACCTGTTTGGGCCCGAGCAGGATTTTTCGGAGATGGAGAACAGGTTCCTGCAGAAGCGCCCGGCCGTAACGGCATCATCCCTTGCAGACGGGAGCTTCATGGATGCCTTTGAGGTATATACGAATGAGCAGATCCCTCTGAGGGGAGCGCTCGTAAAGTGCAGGGCCGCTATGGTATACCTAACCGGTGCGTCGGAAAATGACGGCATAGCAAAGGGCAGGGACGGCTACCTGTTTGACAAAGTCTTGTCGGTGAGCGACAGGATGGACAGGAACGCGGCGCTTATAGCCTCGTTTGCCGAAAATGCCGGCAGGGACGTTTATGTCGCCGCTGCACCGACATCAACATGGATAAACGCGGACAGGCTTCCGGCGGGCATGCCCGTGCTTGATGAAGAAAGCTGCCGGGAGAAGCTTGAAGGTGCTCTTTCGGGGACAGAGAGCGCACATTTCATTGATCTTTACCCGGTTCTTTGTGAACATGCCGGAGAGCAGCTCTACTACAGGACTGACCATCACTGGACGACGGCAGGGGCCGGATATGCATATTCCGCCATAGCCTCGGCAATGGGTCTTGCGGAAGATGACATCAGGCAGTATGAAAAGCATGAGGCCGGCGATTTTCGCGGAACGCATTATGCGAAGTATAAAGGCATAAATGTTGAGCCGGATACGGTCGAGTATTATGATGTGCCGATCGGCGAACTGGTGCTTCCGGAGGGCTCTGTCAGCGCCCTTGTGGATACGGATGCCCTGTCGGGCTATGACAAATATGCGGCGTTCATGCATGGAAACCGTGGAAAGATGGAAGTGCATGCCGACAAGGGGACAGGGGCGGATCTTGTGATATTTAAAGATTCTTACGCAAACTGCTTGATTCCCTATCTCGTTATGAATTATGATAATATAACGGTCATAGATCTGAGATATTTCGGAGGATCGGCAGCCGATGAACTGACCGCGCATCCTGATGCGGATGTGCTGCTTCTGTACAATTATACGTTCCTTAATGATGACAATCATTTCTATAAACTGGTGGACAGATGAGCAGAAAGACAAAAAAAGGCGATACACGCGAGGTTAAACAGATATACCTGTCGGAGGACGGGGAGAGCGAGAGGTCCGTCACGACGGCGGTCATAGAAAGGGAGGAAGAGCCGGAGGAGAAGCCGCGTTCCGTTGCGGAGCATTCACATGCCATGGCGGAACATCCGCATGTTCCCGGCGGCGAGGCGCACTCATTAAGGCGGAACCGGACCATAAGGGTAGCTGCGGTCGTTGTGGCGATGGTATTTTCACTTCTGCTCTCCATGTCGGTCGGTGTCGGACTGGCACTTTTTGACAGCGGCCGGACGTTCGCGGAACTTGCGGCGATCGTGCAGGCGAAGGAGATGCCGTCCGCCATATCTATCGCAGATGACGGCGGCTCGGGAGCTTCGGCGGCATACGGCAAAAATCCCACTTCGGATAAGGATGCCCCAGAGGCCGAAAAAACTCCGGCGCCCACTCCGAAACCCAAAGAGGTAAAGGAAGTCAAGGAAGAAGACTACGGCTCGACCCTTACCGCCGAGGCGGACGGGATCAAGGGAGTTGCCAAAGCCGGTGACAGCGATGAGATACTAAGCCCGGATGACGAGGATGAACCGGCGCTCATAGATCCGCTTGCGGACTATCCCCTTCCGTTTTCAACGGTTGACGAAAGCTATTTCACGGATGCACTCTTCATCGGTGATTCGAGGCTTCAGGGCTTCGGATTCTGGTCGGGCCTTCCCGCGACATATTACTGCGCGACCGGCTTCCAGCTGTACAAGTATGACACTGCCAATGTCGTGCAGACCGAGAACGGAAAAGTCCCGATCTTTGAGGCAATGCCATATGACGCTTTCACCAAGATATACATAAAAGTCGGCCTCAACGAACTCGGCTTCGGAACGGAGGAAAACTTCGAGAACAAGTATGCGGAACTCATCGCAAAGCTCCGTGAGTATGAGCCGAGGGCGGTCATATACGTGCATGCCATACTGCCCGTGACCGCTGCAAAATCAGGGAAGGACAAGGCTCACAACAATCCGAACATTGTGGAGAGGAACGCGTCCCTCAAGCAGTTTGCCGAGTCCCAGAAGGCATATTTTGTTGAGGCATCCCCGGAGCTTTCCATGGAAGACGGAAGCCTGCGCCCGGAGATGACGAGCGACGGGATACATCTCAAGCCGGAATACATGAAGCTCTGGCGTGAGTATCTGTGCCAGCATGCCGTAGTGATACAGCAGTGATACAGGGAACATAAACCCAAAAACGTGTTTCGGCAAAATAAACTTAAATGATACTTCAGATCAGTAAATAAACCTGAATGATACATCAGATCAGTAAATGAAGATGAGGAGAAAGAAAAGATGAGAATGACAAAAACAGCAAAAACTATCGCAGCAGCTGCATTGCTGACGCTGCTTACCGCGTGTGGCTCAAAGGCCGCGGACTTTGATGTGCATGCGCTTGCGGACGACCTGGCAGCCAACATTACATACGCCGACAGCCTGTCACCCATGGATCTTGATACCGCGAAGATGTTCATAAACCTTTCGGATGTCAATGCCGTAGATGGTGCGGTATATGAAGGCTCGGGAGGAACGGCCGAGGAGATAATAGTCATTGAATGCGCATCGGCGGAAGATACAAAAGCTGCCGAGAATGCACTTAAGACGCGAGTTGCCGAGCAGATCGAGAGCTTTACCGACTACGTTCCCGAGGAGCTTACAAAACTCAATGCCGCCGTCATAAAGACGTCCGGAAAGTATGCAGTGCTTTCTGTTTCGGATACTCCCGATGCGGCAAAAGCCATCATCGACAAGTATATGAAATAATTGTCAGAATATTCAAAACCTTTACAAAAAATATTATAAAAATAAAAAATATTTTTCAAAATTGTATTGACAATTAAGAAATACGGTAATATAATACAGACAGAACGAAGGAAAGATAAGAAAAGGTGAAGACGGATCCGGGGATGAGGATCCGAATCCAAGAAAAGGAGGTACGGACCACCTAAAACCTGAATTTCCAAATTCAAATGAATCACAGTAGTGAAGAAATATGGAGTTCCGGTTCAGCAGACGATACGAATTGATATAGAGACTATCTACGACAAGGAAAACGCGATGTAAAGCGAAGATGCGAATACAGAGACAGAAGAAGCATCATGATATATGCAGTTCCGGTAGATATAAAACTGAATAGGGAAGAGTATAAGAGAAGTCCTGATAAAAAGGGTCAGGCAGAATAAGTATCGTAGAACTCGGAACGGTGGATTGGAGGTACAGTCCATTGGATAATGTTTCACATTAGAGGCGGATGCAGATAGAGAGATTATCGGCATCCGCTTCTTCTTTGTGTTTGCGCATTTCCTCCCGCTCAGATCTGTTACATTGCAATTTTCTTCATACAGCTGACTCCGATTTATGTTATAATAATCCGTAAAGTCAGTAAAAAATATGCTGATCTCAAATTTACAGGGTGGTTATGAGAAAGGAGCCGGCATGAAAAAGCAGAAAGTTTTAAGGTTTTTGTCTGTCCTGATGTCAACACTGGTGATAGCGACATCGTCAGGCATTCCCGCTATGGCACAGACGGAAAGCACAGATGATGGGCAGATCGCTGTCTTTGCAGAAGAGTCAGAAAAAGCGGATGCGCTCTCTGAGGCAGAGAAGTCAGAAGAAGTGGACGCGCTCGCTGTGGAAGAAGAGTCAGAAGGAGCGGGTGCGCTCTCTGAGGCAGAAGAGAAGGAAGATGCGGGTGGCATTGATGAAGCAGGGGAAGATAACGCGTCAGAGGAATCTTCATCAGAAGCATCGGCAGAGGCGGATGCACTTCTGGATGATGACGGTGTAACTTTTGAATATAAAGTCGTAGGCAAGACGGCGGAGATAACCGGTTATTCTCATATTGGCAGTGCATCAGACGACCTGGGAGATCTCCGGATCCCGGAAATGATTGACGGCTATACCGTAACGTCGATCGGTCCCA
>JAILRP010000071.1 GCA_024698075.1 Lachnospiraceae bacterium | reverse complement strand
TCACAGGACCGGCAGGGCGCCTGTCGACACATGGATCGCCAAAGTCATAAATGAACATTACGGCGGAATAAATCCGTTCCCAAGGTACAAAAGCGTTGCCGGTATCATGCAGCAGTATATGTTCTACCACGCTCTCAACTGACCTAAGAACCGTCCCCTGTCTCCTCAAGGAAAACTCGCAGTCAGCCCCCAATACCCTGCGTTATTAGCTATGATAACGAATACCTGATGTTCAGATCGTTTCCTCCGGCTGTAACGTTCGCAACCGCACCGGATATGACCGGTATCTGCGGGAACTGGTGTCCTATATCCATATCCATTATTATCGGAACATCGTATTTGCCAAGTATACCGAGTATCGCATCATAGTGGTCGAAATCGCCGAACGTGTCGTAAAAACGCAGCGGGCGTCCGATCAGGAATCCCTTCACATTCGAAAACCACCCGGCATTTTCCATCTGCCACAGTGCGCGTCGCATTGACATCACTGACAGGTCGCAGCTTTCAAGAAACCAGATTATCCCGTCATTCTTATATCTTTCGGAAAAGTCAGCAGCCTTATCAAATCCTGTTCCGATGAGTATCTGCAGGCAGTCCATACAGCCGCCTGTGAGCCGCCCGGAGAATGAGGCTTCGGAGGCCGGAACATCTCCCCGGTATATGTACTGTCTGTAAGGGATCAGATCAAAAACATCGCCGGTCTTTTCATTGGTCCAGGTTTCATGGGTTTTTTCATCATTGTCTTTGTTTTCGGCCTTTTCCGGCTCTGCATGGTCGCTGACAACAGGACAGGGGGAACCCCATATCTCTTTGTACCACCTGTCGTAATTCGACATGGAAAGCTTCCTGCCGCAAAGCAGCGAAAAAGCATCATCAACACACTGATGGTGATGCCCGGTGAATTTCGATGCGCACACAGAGTATATCGAAGCCGTATCACACAGCGTGTTCAGCGTGAAGGTCAGATTGGTGTTGTCCGAGTATCCCATGAACCATTTCGGAGGTGCCGAGGCGAGGGCCTCAAAATCCACAAACGGGAGTATCTGGCACATAAGCTCACCGCCGCCGCATGATATGATCACATCACTTTTGTCGTTCGTGAAAAAATCGTTTGCTTCCCCGGCGCACAATTCCGGCGTATTGCTTATACCTGTGCCTTCATCGAGAAAACAGTTGGGACCTTTTACGGTTTTATATCCCTGCCCTTCAAACCATTTAAGGGATTCTTCAAAATCTGATTTATACGGCTCGACGGCGCAGCCGAAGCTGGGTGCGATAAATCCGATCCTTCCGCCTGTTTTAAGAAATTCGGGATATCTCATAATTTTTCTCCTTTTTTCCGTGTCGTCAGTTTTAAAAACGGATCCGCACGGGACCGACACGGCTCTCATTTACATATTTGACCTGTACATTTAAATACAGTTCACCGGCATAATATGGTATAATACTATGCGATCGATAAGGCATGATCGTTACCGTATCATCATAAACGATAATGCCCGTTTAGTAAATTGTAACCAAGGAGGATCGGATATGTTTTTTGAGAACAAGATATGGATCGGGAATGCAGGAGACAAAAGGGTTTCCATATTACCTAAGATGGCTAACAGACACGGACTCATCGCGGGGGCGACGGGTACCGGAAAAACGACCACGCTGAAGGTCCTTGCGGAGAGTTTTTCTGATGCAGGGGTCCCGGTTTTCCTTGCGGATATAAAAGGCGATCTGTCCGGTATGTGCAGACCGGGAGAGGACAGCGAGAACATGCAGGAGAGGATCAGAAGGTTTTCTCTTGATGAGGCAGGATTTTCATACAAGGAGTATCCGACCGCGTTTTGGGATATATACTGCAAGGACGGTATCCCTCTCCGTACGACCGTATCGGAGATGGGTCCGGTACTTCTTGCGAAGCTCATGGATCTTAACGACACGCAGGCAGATATCCTGACCTGCCTGTTCAAGATGTCTGATGATGAGGGACTGCTCCTTGTCGATATCAAGGATCTGAAGGCCATGCTTCAGTTTGCAAGCGAAAATACGGCCGAGATATCGGTAAGATACGGAAATGTTACGAAACAGAGTGTGGCGGCGATCATCAGGGGAGTTGTCGCACTTGAAGCAGCGGGCGGCGACCGGTTCTTTACGGAGCCGGGCTTTAACATAGCCGACTTTTTCAAGACCGGTCTTGACGGAAGGGGAACGATCAACATCCTCGACGGAAGGAAGCTCGCATCCGATCCGACGCTTTATACCGCATTCCTTCTGTACCTTCTGTCCGAGCTGTTTGAAACGCTTCCCGAGATAGGGGACCCGGAGCGTCCGAGGATGATATTCTTCTTTGACGAGGCACATCTGCTCTTTGATGATATCTCAAAGGCACTCAGGCAGAAGATAGAGCAGATCGTCAAGCTCATAAGAAGTAAGGGCGTGGGTATATATTTCTGTACACAGAACCCGAGAGACATACCCGATGAGGTGCTTGCCCAGCTCGGGAACAAGATACAGCATGCGCTCCATGCATATACCCCGGCTGAGGAGCGTGCGATAAAGACTGCAGCGGACAGTTTCAGGGTAAATCCCGAATTCGATACGAAGACGGCCGTTACGGAGCTGGGTGTAGGTGAGGCGCTCATCTCCGTGCTTGACGAAGAAGGCATTCCGACGATAGTTGAGAGGTGCAAAGTACTTCCGCCGAGATCATTCATGGGTCCTGTCTCCGATGAGGAAAAGCAGAGGGTATATCTTGCCGACAATCTGTATCTGTCATACAAGGATCCGATAGAGACCGATTCGGCTTATGAATTCTTAGAGCGCGTCAAGAGCCAGAGAGAGCTTGCAGCAAGAGAAGCCCTCGAAGCCGAAAAAGAAAAGAAAGAGGCAGAGAAGAGGGCCGCAGAAGAAGCAAAGGAAGCTGAGCGCGCGGAAAAAGAGGCTGCCAGGGAAACCGAGCGTGCCGAGCGGGAAGCTGCCAAAGAAGCCGAGCGTGCAAAGAAAGCAGCCGAGCGGGAGGCTGAGCGTGCCGAGCGGGAAGCTGCCAAAGAGGCTGAACGCGAAAAGAAAGCAGCGGAACGTGAAGAAGCAGCCAAGAAAAAGAGGATAAAGAGTGCAGCGGGATCCGTGGCCAGCTCCGCAGCCGGGACACTGGGCCGTGAAGTCGGAAAGACGATAGGCGGCAAGGTCGGCGGATCGTTCGGAAAGACGATAGGCGGCAACGTGGTCGCACAACTTGGCAGGAGCATAATGGGGACATTGTTTAAATGACCTTTTCACATTCGTTTTTTGAAGATGAGATAAGATGTGATTTCCTTGTGCCGTCCATGGTCAAAAGAACCTGGGCGGCACAGATGGAGATACTCGGCGATCTTGACAGTGCGTGTCAGAAGGCAGGTCTGGAATATTTTGCCGACTGGGGAACACTTCTCGGTACAATACGTCACGGCGGGTTCATTCCCTGGGACGATGACATGGACATATGCATGAAGCGCCGGGATTATATGTACCTCATAGACAATGTCCCGTCATTGTTACCCGACAATTATTCCATCGTCAGTTACAGATCGAGCCGCGACTTTAATTCGATGCTGTGCCGCCTGGTCAGCAGTGACCACTACCGCTTCGATCCGGAATACATGCATAAGTATTCGGGTCTTCCCATCGCGCTCGGTATAGATATCTTTCCGATGGATTATCTGACGGATGATGATGAGTACGAAGCAGAGCGTGAGAAAAGGGTCCGTCTCGTATACGAAGCCGTTGATGAGATCGCTGTATATAACACGCCTGTACAGGCACTTTCGGAAAGACTGAGACTGATAGAAAAAACATGCGCTGTCAGTATAGACCGTAGCGGCGATGTGATTACCCAGCTCAGAGCTCTTCTTGAAAAGATGTTTGGCGAGGTGGACGAAAAAGATGCTTCGTATGTGACTCTTTATCAGTTGTGGCTTGACAAACATACATATAAGCTTCCGATACGATATTACGAAAACAGCATCCGTCTGCCGTTTGAGGAAATGAGCATTCCGGTACCGGCCTTTTATGATGCCGTATTGTCATTCGAGTACGGAAGGGCATATATGATGCCGAAAAGATCCGGCGGTGCCCATGATTACCCGTATTTTGAAAATCATGTGAATGTGCTCAGAGAGCATTTCGGGTTCGAATGGCCAGCATATAAATTTGATCCGGATGATCTTCCGAAACGAACGCCTGAAGATAAAACAGACTACACACCGGATAACAGGAGGGCGCTGTTCATAACGTATGATCCGAAAGCGTTTGAGAATATGCGCCATCTGGTCGGCAAATACGCAGATGACGGGTATGAAGTCACGATACTGCCTGCCCGGAAATTTGACATCGCTGCCGACATGACGGGAATAACACAGGCACCTTTTGAAGTGCCGGATGAGTATTACCGGACGGGGAACGTGGACATAACGCATGATCCGCAGGTGATACGGACGCATCCTTCCGTTATAGTCACCAACTGGCCGTATGATGAGTACAACCTCATAACGACTGTCGACAAAACATTTTATTCGACATCTCTTGCTGCCTGCTGCGACCGGCTTGTCTATGTTCCGCCGTTTGAATGTTCGACATTTAACGAAAATGATGAACGTTCAAAAAAGATCATGCCGCTTTATGTATGGACCAAGCTTGCCGCGGTATGTGACGAGATCGTGCTTCACAGCGAAGCGATGAAGAAAGGCTATGTGGACTGCCTGTGCAGCCTTTCCGGGGAAAGCTACCGGGACATGTGGCAGCGCAAGATCAGAGTATATGCGGGACCGGAAAGTCCGGAGGATGCAAAGACCTGCAGGGATAAGAAAAAGATCATGTTCTACATCGGATTTGCGGGCTTTGCCCAGTACCGTGAGAAGATGATAGAAAAGATATGCGAAGCGTTTGATATCTTCGATCAAAACAGCGACAAAACGGAAGTTGTTTACAGACTTCAGGAAAACCTTGAGGATGATCTTAAGAAGATGTATCCGGATATTTATGAGAAGTATACGGCATGCGGTTTTTGCAAAAGCGACAATGAGACCGGCATGGATGAGATAGATGCGTATTACGGGGAGGTGTCGGAATATGCGACACAGATGATGTGCATGAGACGCCCCGTTATGATCATGAATGCAGAAGTATGATGTTCGTCTGCCTTTCATGAAGAGGGTGAGGGTGCTGCGGATGGCAAAAAACGGGATTTTGCACGGGCAGATGTTCAGAATACAGGAAGAGAGGGATAAAGACAATGGCACCGGACAACAGACCGAGAAGCAGGGAAAAGAAAACGATCGAAGGAGTGGGAAACGTCCAGAAACGAGGCAGCGGGCTTGACAGCAAGCCTATAACTTCCACGTCTTCAGGCTCCCGGCCTTCGGGAGGAGGAATGAAGCGCAGCGGCGGTATAGGATTCGGAACGATCATACTGATCGCCATAGTTTATTTTCTGTTTTTCAGAGGAGGTTCCGGCGGTGCATCGGATGCCGGTCCGGGAGGGTCCCAGAACCAGACCCAGCAGGCCGGACAGACCCAGCAGACGCTCCCGCAAAGTGATGCGGGAGATGTATCCGGAGGAAATACCCAGGCCGGCGGTATGGGGGATATTTTCGGCACGCTCCTCGGAGGATATACAACATCCC
>JAILRP010000066.1 GCA_024698075.1 Lachnospiraceae bacterium | reverse complement strand
CAACGCTAGCTGTAGCTTCTCCGTCCTTTACGCATATCTCAGATATACCGTTCCTGAGCATGCCCGGAAGCTTAGGAACATACTCATACCTTGCTTTCTGAAGAGGTGAAAGATTCATTTTGATACTCCTTTTCTGTACTGCTGTACTGCCTGTTTTATTACCAACAACAGATTGTAACACAACTGCGCGGATTTACAATAGTCATCCGAAATTAACGACCCTCGGCTCGGTACCGAATGATGAGAATACCGCAACCGCATCTTTTAAATAGAAGACTTCAGTGTTTCCGTCATCCGCCGAATACATGTGCTGCAGGGCGGGATACGCATCGAGCATAGCCTGTCTCGGCTCCCTCCTGTCATCTTCCACGAGCTCGGCAGTGATCCTGAGCCATTCGGTTTCAACGCATGCGCATATCTCCACCTTTGGGTTGGCATGTATCTGCTTTGAGACGTTCTTCACCTTGCCCGTCTGGATGTATACCTTATCCTCGAAAATATTGACCGTCCCAAAGGGCCGCACCCTCGGCTGGTCTCCCTCGGCCGTAGCCAGAAAATAAGTTCCCGCACTCTTTAAGAAATCAACAACTGTCTTCATATCGTAACCTCCCTGCTCTTTGCGTCAGCGTCACCAATATTGATTATACTTCTATTATGGAAATAATACCATATCCCCTGTCAGATTCCCTCTATTTTAAATGTGTATGCCGTATTGTACGTGGCCACATAGAGCTTATCCCCCACGACCTCGAACTGGTCCGGTCCGCTGTTGACCTTGATCTTGTCAACGGTCTTTCCCGTGAACACGTCCAGAAGGTATATAAAATCATCCTCCGCCGTAAACCCGTAGCCGCATATGATCGTATCGCCCACGATCTTGAAATTCCGCGCATTGCTGACAAGCGGGCTGCTGCGCCAGATCACGGTCGAAAGCCCAAGGTTTATTGCTATCATATAGGAAGTATCCGGCTCGGATGACGAATAGGTGTTATGCCCGACGGAAACGTAAAGGATATCCTTATATATCTGCGCCCACTTGATGTACTGCGTGAGCCTGGATGTTTTGCCCGCCTTCTCATCCGGCCCGTTGATCAGCGTATACATGTCAAAATCATACAGAAGGTTTTCCTTATCCTTATCATATATCTTAAGCTCGTTGTACATATAGTCGTACTCCACCGGGGAAGCCGGCTCATAGTAGTACATGTCATCCGCATAAGGCAGGCGCCTCGGTACAAAGCCGTTCTCCTCGGCCCACCGGTCGGTATCGAGCCAGTCTGACTTTTCCTCGGTCAGCTTCGTAAGGCTTATATGCTTTGCGCCCTGATACTCGTATACTTCGTCGTAAAAGCTCTCCCAGCCGGGATTGCTGAGGGTTACGGGGCCGGCATCCTCGGCATCCCCGGAGTCTTCCGGGGAAACTTCCTCGGTATCCGCGTCCGTGACTTCGGAAAGAGCTTTCTTATCTATCTTGTCGGAAACGGCGTATGCCTTCACGATAAGCCCCGGATACTCATCATATCCGAGCGTTATGTCTATATAGCCTGCCGCATAGGTCGCGATCTCATAAGGCGAGAAGCATATATACAGGCCCTCGTCATTGACCGACCAGGTATATGTGTCCTCCTCAAACTTCCGGGTGAAAATATCCTCATTCTCACCTTCTTCCCCTAAATATGCATAACTCTCGATCTCCTCAACAAGATCGGGATAGGCAGCGTATACCTTATCCTTTATGAGCTTCGGGGCTCCCTCGGGATCCGTTATCACATCAGCAAGAGACAGCTTCCTGCCCGTAACGGGATCGAGGTTTAAAAACTCTGTCCCGTGATTCGGATGTGCTCCCCCGGCAAAATCATAGTAGTTTATCTGAAGCGAGAACAGACGGTCGTCAAACCTATCGGGCTCGGCCTTTATCTCGCTCGAATAGGGCCCAAGGCCCATGTCATCCGTCATGCAGTAGTATCCATATGTTCCGGTGCTTGTCCTGACACTGTCTGCCCACTCTTCATTCTTTTTGCTGAGCGAATCGGCCAGCTTCGGGTATGAGCTCTTTTTATCCTCTGAAAGCAATATCTCCGGATAGGTTCCAGTGGCAAGCTCCTTGCCGTCATCACCCTTGCAGACGACGCTATGGACCAGTACGGTCAATGGCGTCTCCTCCTTGGTTTCGCTCTCTTTTGGGGTCTCCCCTT
Organism: Lachnospiraceae bacterium; assembly: GCA_024698075.1. Lineage (GTDB taxonomy): Bacteria > Bacillota > Clostridia > Lachnospirales > Lachnospiraceae > UBA2868. The sequence continues at coordinate 8,792 of JAILRP010000066.1, read as the reverse complement.
CCTTCGGCTCTTCCGGCGCCGGAGTCTCTGCGGCCTCCTCAGCCTGCGAAGGCTCATTTACGGCAACTTCCGCCTTCCGGCAGCCCGAAAATCCCGCCGTTACAACAAACAGTATAAGAAGTGCTGTGATCTTTTTCATCATTGGTACCCCCTGTTATGGAAGCTTTAAAGTATCTCGGGAAAATTTTATCATTTATCAGATGCTTTGCCAATCGAGAAGTAATGTGGTAGTATATTTACTGCCGCTATCGCGGTACCCCCTATCAGCATTTTTTATGACGCTCGGGCATTTGGAATCGACTTCGTCGATGGCCCTCGCGGTGCAGACAGGGTCCCATCGCTATCGCGGTACCCCCTATCAGCATATGCGGATATGGCGGAATTGGCAGACGCGCCAGATTTAGGTTCTGGTGGGAATGATGCGGATGTGGCGGAATTGGTAGACGCGATAGACTTAGGATCTATTGCCCATGGTGTGCAGGTTCGAGTCCTGTCATCCGCATGAAAAACGGCTCACGGAGATTCATGTTCTCTGTGAGCCGCTTACTTTTGAGTATCCGCTATCAGGATCGATTCCATATCATTCCGTCCACTCCATGTAAAATTCCGCCGTTATATCATCTTCCCCGCCGAAGACCTCTTTGATCTCTTCCTCGGTCGCGTTAAGATGCCCCAGTTTCGTAAATCTCCAGGTATTTTCATCATAATATACCGTGATCTTGTTCCCCTGGTACAAAATAAGGTCACCGGGCACCGTTGTTATCTCTTCATCATTTGTCGGCAGGTCCCAGGGCAGGTCACCGACCTTCTCAAAATTGCCGTAATCCTGCATATCAACAGTCAGGGGTGCACGGTTGATCCTCTCTTTAAACTCCTGTGCGGACGAGTTGTCCTCGTAATCTATCGCAAAACTCACGTCACCGACGCGTACTATGGCATAGCACACCGGTATCATCTCTTCTTCGCCGCCCACCGTTTCATCCTCCTTATCACTGTTTCCCGACAGGTCAGACATCCCGTCTCCTTCCGTCACCTGTCCCATTCCCGATCCCGGGGCAGTGGGCGCAGGTCCGCATCCGGCGGCCACAATGGCAGCCACAGTCATGATAACAATGCTTCTTTTCATAGCGATCCCTCCGGCAAAAATCATCCTGCCATTTTACTGCACATGGATCTGACAGCTTCCCATGGTAAGAAGTGCGGCTTCATGTTTCTCCGGTGTAACACCGGCGCAGCAGCTGCTGTCAACCGATATCCTGACCTCAGGCATGTATGCCTTTAGCAGCAGTGCATTTGATATAACGCATATGTCCGTGCATAATCCGACCAGTTCGACCTCGATATCTTCCGAGGATGATATCTCACTTATCTTCGCGGCAAGCGCTGCGGATCCGAAGGTCGGCTTGTCAAATATGTGGTCCGGCAGTATCAGTTCCTCTATCTGCGGATCGATCATCCACCCTTCTGTCCCCTCTATGCAGTGCTCCACAGGCAAGTTCTTTCCTTCCTGCGTATCGAGGTAATCCTTCTGATGGGTATCCCTTGTTGCAAAAATATCTTCCCTCCTGTATGACTTTATCTTGTCAATCACAGGCCGGACAATGGCCTCTGCCTCTTTGGTCCCAAGGCTCCCGTCAATAAAATCTTTCTGCATGTCCACTACTATCAGTATCTTTCTCATAGATCACACCTCCAGGCTCATACTGTTATAGTTCCTCTTCGATCTCGAAATTAATCCTGCCGCCCTCACAGGCATTTACAGCCACAAATTCAAGATAAACATCCCCGGCATCCGCGTCAAACGATGAATCAATATCCTCTCCGGCACTGACACTGAAGAGTTCCTCTTTTTCCCCGTCCGTGATCCTGTAAATCACGGCGCTTCCCTCTTCAAGGCTTGCACTGCAGCGGAGCCGGTCCCCTTCTGAGGCTTCAAGCCGGAAGTTCATGTTTCCCTTAAACCTCTTAAAGTCCATGTATGCGCTCGTATCCGTATTTCCATGCACAAATCCGACCGCGCTGTAATTCTGTGATGTAAAGTTCGCACATCCCGCAAGACATGCAAGGCTCAATATGAGCGCCATAGCAAATACCGATCTTTTCATAATGCTCCTTTGTCCTTTTTTCTTATTGATTATTTTAGCACACAGATGCAACCACGTCTTTCAGTCCGCACCGGTTTATGCTAGAATGTGAACTGTTTTTTTTGACACCTTCTACCCAAACGGAGAATTATGATGGACTATTCAATACTTGTTGAGCAGTTTAAGAGCATGCATTAAACTCCGCGGCGCAGATGATTTTCTGACGGCAATAAATGAAGTTGCCGCCGATATACGCGACATCTGCGGTGCTTCGCGCTGCACCATCCTCAGCATAGATGATGATAATGAGATATGCTCGATCATCGGGAACTCCCATCTTCCGGGCTTCCAGCCGTTCCTTACAAACGAAACCGCCATGCGCGAATTCTACAAGCTGATGCTGACCTGGGGGCTACCCTTGCGGGCAGTTCATGCCTTATCGCCAAAAACAGGCAGGAGCTGCTCATCATCAAGGAGAGGAATCCCGAATGGTACGAATCCCTTTCTTCGCACAACGTTGACAGTCTGGTCATATTCCCGCTCAAATTCAACGGCCAGCTCTTAGGATACATATGGGTCACGAACTTCGAGGTCGAGAACGCCGTAAAGATCAAGGAAGTCCTTGAGCTGACGACTTTCTTCATCGGGTCGGAGATCGCAAACTATCAGATGCTGAAGAGGCTTGAGGTACTGAGCACCATCGATATCCTGACCGGCACTCTTAACAGGAATGCAATGAACAACCGTGTCGACGGCTTTGATGCAGAAGCTGAGAAAATAAAGACACTCGGGATAATCTTTGCGGACCTGAACGGGCTCAAAATGGTCAACGACAGCAGCGGCCATTCGGAAGGCGACCGTTTCCTTAAGCGGACCGCCGCGAAGCTCCGCCAGATATTTGTCGATGACGAGATTTACCGCGCCGGCGGTGACGAATTCCTGATCCTGGCGCCCGACAACACCCGAGAGGAATTTGAAGAAAAGGTCAGGGAGCTTGAAGAGGCACAGGCCAAGGTAAACTTTGCTATGGGAACATGTTTCCAGGAAGGTGACATTGATATACGGGCAGCCCTGCGCAGCGCAGACGAGAACATGTACAGCAGCAAGGAAGAATACTATCTGAAACACCCGGAACTCAAATACAGATAGGGCGGAAAATCATCACCATGTCACATATTGAAATTTAAGTGATTTTTACTATAAAGTAATCGAACATTTTCTCCGATGAATATTGTGTACAGGAAAAAAGAAGAACTTCACGGAGGAAGCAGAGAATGAACAGCAGAAAAGCACTCATCCACGGACTCATAGTTACCGCAGTAATGATAACCGTATTCGTGACGGCAGCACTTACACCGGCCAGGGCAAATGCGCAGACCTCTGAAGTATCTGCAGCCATGGATCTCGTAAGGACCGATATAGAAAGCAGGACAGACGGCCAGAGCGTGGCATATATACCGGGTAATGAAGTGCCTCTTGCGGCAGCACCCGATAAGGGTGGTTTCAACGTCTCATTATGGCTCATCGTGGTAGCCGTATCCGCAGCCGTAACGGGAACCGTAATCTACGAGGATTACAAGGACAAAAAATCAGGCATTATCTGACAGATCGTAAAATCATTAAACACAAATGCTCCCGCAGAGTTCTGCAGGGAGCATTTTTTCTGCCCCGCGCGCATGCAATGTCATACATCATGGCATGATTATATGTACTGTTTCTGCGAAATGTCTGCTATAATGTCTGTGTAAGCCGGCAGGATCCGCTCCGGTTTTCATCAGAGGGAGGTGCATAGCCATGGCGATCATACCGATAAATGATATTCCCAGGAACAGGACGGACACGCCGACGCAGCGTGACCTCATCCGTTTTGACATTGCGGATGCCATAAAGCGCGGAGTATCCAAGTTCGAATTTGACGGGGACGGATACAAATACAGCACGCTCGCAAGGAACGCCTCGCAGACGTTCAAGATGCTTTTTGTAAGGAGCATTTATGAACCTGCCGTATCCAAGGCAAAGAAGCATCTGGAAAAAGAATTTCCCGGCGAGGAATTCGAACTGCCCGGCCCCGATGAGTATATCGGCAAGGCAGCTGTCTTTTCCACGAGAAAAATGGATGACCGGCAGCACGTTTTCTGCTCCCTTAACATACCGCTCCTGACATCGCTTGAAAGCTACATTTACATCGATGTGCTGAAGACGATATACAGGAAAAACCAGAAACCGAAACAGTAGCGCAGACTTGCGGCAGAAAATAAACGATCCAGGTGGAACATGCTTAAAACAGACGGAATAATATTTGACGTAGACGGAACATTATGGGATTCGACCGATGTGGTCAAAGATGCATGGAACAAGGCATTTACCGACAACGGCTATGAGGATCCGGGGATAACCGCCGACAGGCTCAAGGGCCTCTTCGGGCTGCCCATGGCTGATATCATAAAGGATATTTTCCCGGACGGGAGCGACGAGGAGATCGAGAGGCTGACTCCCCTGATCTATTCTTATGAAGACGCATACCTCAAGGAGACCGGAGGCCGCCTCTATCCCGGGATAATCGAGACGATCGCCAAGCTTTCCGAGCACGTTCCGGTATTCATAGTCAGCAACTGCCAGGAAGGCTATATCGAGCTGTTCATGGAAAAGACCGGCTGTGCTTCATACATAACGGACCATCTGTGCCCGGGCGACACCGGAATGCTGAAGGCGGACAACATAAAAAAGATCATCGCGGACCATAAGCTCGGATATCCCGTTTATGTAGGTGATACGGTAATGGACCGGGATGCCTGCACACTGGCGGAATGTCCCTTTGTATTTGCCGAATACGGATTTGGCGATGTCGGCGGATGCAGCAATAAAATAGCCAGCCCGAAAGAGCTGGCTGATATTCTGGAACTTATATCCCGTTAAGAAGCGCATCGACCTCTTCCTGGCTGAGTCCGACCTTAAAATTGCTCGACATCACCTGCCTTGCAAGCTCCTCGGGATCGACAGGCTCATCATCGGCAGGTGCCGCTTCTGCCGGCATATCATATCCCTCTTCCGGAAGGCCGGCCTCATCCTGCTCAGCATCATCCCTTTTTGCATAGAACGGATGATCCTGCGTCACAGGCTTCGGTGAGGTCATGTTATACGTTCCGTATTTGAATATCTTTTCGCGTCCTACTCTCGATAGGTATCGGACTCTCTCTTCTTCCTGATCCATAAGCTGTTCTACTCTTCTGCCACCGCATCATATATGAGGGTCAGGTCGTCATTGACCTGTTCGGCTTCCTCAAACACAGCCAGCAGCGCGCCGCTGTAATCTCCGAGCATTTCAAGGGCATCAAGGTTCGTAAAGACTATGCTGCACTCATCCATATCGGTAAGACAGTCAAACAGTGCGTCGAGATTTTTGCCGTAATAGTCGGGAAAATCAAGGACTTCAGCGATATAATCGTGCGCCGCCGCCCTGTCAGTCATCTCTTCACAGTCTATTATATACTCTCTGCTCATACATCCTCCCAAATGCCCATATATATCATAATTATACTCTTTCTGCCATAAAATGTACAGTTTATGCACTCTCCCCTGTTTTTTGCCCGGAAAAAACAGACATACACCGGCTCATCTGAAAGTGCCGGCATATGCCTGTGTTACATCCAAAACGGTACATCATTTTCTGGCAGTATTTATCTTGCAGTCTATTCAGCCGTTGAGCCGTAGAGTATCCTTGCAAGTTCCGAATCCTTGTCGAGAATCAGGGTGTTGTTCCTGTTCTTTTCAAGCGATCCTTTTATTGCATCAAGGCTTCTTAAATAGTTGTAGAATTCTGATTTTTCCTCACTCGAATAAGCATCCGATAATATCTTCATGTATTCGCTCTCGCCTTCAGCGAGCAGTGTCTCCGCCTTTTTGTTTGCGTCAGCTATCGTGATCTTTACATTCTTGTCGGTCTCGTTGCGTATCTTCTGGGCCTGCGCCTCACCCTTTGCCTTGTAGCCTGCCGCAATGTTTCCCCTCTCGGAGATCATTCGCTCATAGACTGCCTCCTTGTTGTCGTCGGGAAGGTCGAGCGCCTTGATCTCGGCCGTGAGTATCCTGATGCCGTAGCCGGAAATATCTGAATTGGACTCCTGCGTGATAAGGTTCGTAAGCTCTATTCCCCTTGCGGCAATGACTTCGTCCTGCGTCATTGATGAGATCGTGTTCTTCGTGGCGTTATAAACCGCCGCGTCTATCCTCTCTTCCGCCCTTGCGCTCACACCTCCGAGAGTCTGGTAATACTTCATGACATCATCGACGCTCCAGATGACATAGTCATCGGCGATCATTGATTTTTTGTCCCTCGTGATCACATCGCTCTGCGGAATGTCGTATATCCTGTTTCCGTCATATATCGCGGTCGTGCTCTGGATGAACGGGATCTTGGCATGCAGTCCCGGCTCATTCTCGATGCCGACGACACGTCCGAACTGCTGTATCAGCACAACGTCCTTATAGTTGACCGTGTAAAGTGATGAAGCGGCGGCTATGACAAGTATGACCGCGCCCATCCATATCAGTGCTTTTTTCATGTCATTCGCCCTCCTCTTCCTGTGCTTCCGTCTGACCGGCCTCGGGGATCTGTACCTCGGCAGGTTCCGTATCACCGCTGAAGCTGTCAAGCGGCATCAGCGTCTGGGTCCCGCCGTCGGAGATGATGACTTTCACCGAAGGAAGGAGCTCTTCCATAGTCTCGTAGAACATCCTCTTCTTGGTTATGTACGGATAGAGCTTATACTGCTCATACATCTCGTTAAAACGCACGACCTGTCCTTCAGCCTCGGCTATCCTCGCCGCTTTGTCGGCCTCTGCGGACTGAACTATCTTGTCGGCGTTCGCCTCTGCACGCGGAAGCTGTTCGTTCTGATATGCAAGGGCATTGTTCTTGGCCGTGTCGGCACCCTGCTTGGCAGTCTCGACCGCCTTGAACGCCTGCTTGATCTCATCCGTGGGCGGCTCACTGTCCTGAACCGTGATGTTTACGACCGCCAGGCCCACGTCATGCTCGTTGAGCTCCCTTGTCATGTCCTCCTTGACATTAGCCTGGATCTGGCCTTTTGCGGTCGTCATCGCTTCGTCGACCGTAAAGTCCGCAACCACCGACCTGATGCTCGAGAGCGCGATGTTCTTCAGTATCTCCTCGGGATCGTCCGACGCATAAAGATACGCGACCGGATCGGACACCCTGTACTCAAGGTAAAAATCAATATCGAGCAGGTTGAAGTCCGAGGTTATCATTATCCCGTTCGCCTCGTCGGTGATGTTCTGGCCTTCATTGTCGAGCGTATATCCGACTCCCGTTCCGTGTGTCGTGATGTCCACGTATCTGACCTTCTGAAGGAACGGTATCTTAAAATACAGTCCCGCCGTATCGGTCCGGACTACGCGGCCGAACATCGTGATCACCGCATTCTCCTGCTCGGAAACCTTATAGAATCCGCTGAAGATGATAACCGCGGCAGCAGCGAGCAGCAAAATGATCTTGGCAGCCCTGCCGAATTTTAAACCCGTGCCCGCCTCATCGACTACATTCGGGTCTTTTTTTTCAAAGTGAAAATCAAATCCTTTCATAATCTTCCTCCTGTACCGGTGTCAGCCGGCCGATGATCTCTGGCCGACAGTAAATACTATAACATATCAAACGTTTTAGTAACAGTTTTGGAAATAATATGTTATAATGTCACCTAAAGGGGCATTAGCGCAGTTGGGAGCGCGCCACACTGGCAGTGTGGAGGTCACGGGTTCAAGTCCCGTATGCTCCATGATCATTAAAGATGCCTAAGAACAGCTTCCCTGTTAAGAAAAGCGTCCTCAGGCATCTTAAAATCTGTGTATGATCAATATGGGATGACTCCGTCCCCCCCGGGCCATTATCTCCCGAGCAGGATGTCGATGATGCTCCGTTTTGCGGGCTTTATCCTGAATGTTAATGTCCGGATCCCGCCGCAGCTGCCTTTTCCTTTCAGGGTTACCGATGCCTTCCCGGCCTTTGTGTTTCCACTGTAGCCGAGCACTTCAAAGTCAGTTCCCGGCACAAGGTATGTCTTCTCTTTTGTCTTCTTATCGGTCGTATAGAGGAGGGATCTGAGCTCCCTGGCAGTAAGCTTTACAGGCCTTCCAGTATAGGTCCTGTCGGCGATCCTGGCCGCAGTCACATTCGAAAGATGCCTGTCCGCACTGACATAGCGGTAGCTTATCGGAACGTTTCCTGTATAGGATCCTGTTCCGTTTAAAGTTGCGGTTACAATACCGTTCTCATCGGGCTCCGTATAATCCGTTATGGTAAAGTCATTTTTTGCCTTAAGCTTCTTCCCGTCAGGCTCCGTAACCGTCACTGCCGGGTCCCTGTAGCCCTTATTCGATTCTGCCTTGTCATCGACTGTGATGCCCGGTGACAGGGCCGAGATATCCTGCTTTGCGACCGCAAACTTCAGGGTTACGCTTCCTTTGTAGTTTCCCTTTCCCTTTACCGTCACGGCTGCGGTCTCTCCGTCCGTGACCTTTGTCCCGCCGGCATAGGAAAGTGTATAGTCCCGTCCCGCCTTGAGGGCGGTGTCCCCGTCCATGACCTTTACGTCAGGCTTCGCACCGCTCCTGCAGTACGGCACGTTCTTTTCGTATGTGTATGTAAATGGCGAGCCTTCTCCCTCCGGAAGGAGCGTCCTTCCCTTTTCTATA
>JAILRP010000050.1 GCA_024698075.1 Lachnospiraceae bacterium | reverse complement strand
TTAAGAGGCTATATATCATCATGAAGAGCGGAACCTTATTGAAAATACCTGATAACAATGGACATTTTCTATATTTCTGCTATTATGTTTTTAAGACAAAGGCTCGACCCACTGCTGGATTTAGCGGAGGGCCCAGAGTCTATTTCTTCTATATTCCATGAATATGTATGATACATTTGTAAGAGATATTTAGGTGTTGCAACACGTGTTGCAGGTGATATCATGCACGAAGTGCGTGATGCCGCCCGGCGAGGGATGCTGATGCCGCAGACCCTCCTTTCATCAGTGTTTGCGAAGCACCCTGCGGGGTATGCTCCACTTTTTTATTGCGTCTGTTCCTTATTTGGGGGAGGTTTTTTCATGCGACTTCATACCGCAGCTTTATTTGCCGCAGCGGCCGTGCTCTTTACAGGATGCGCGAATATATCGGTCAATGTCACGGTGCCGGGGAAGAACCTGTCCGGCTCTTATGATGAGGCCGTGAGTACTTCTGAAGAAAGCGAAGCCGATTATCTCGGGATACTGCCGGACCACGTCAGGGAAATATCCACGGAAGGCTGTGATACTTTCACGCAGATCGTAGACCGCGTTCTCACACAGGGCCAGGGATATGCGAACGTGCGCCTCGGCGATACTGATGTGCTTGCCGTTGCGGGAGCGACTTTTTCCGGATACGGTGAAGATGCTGCAGTCGATGCGGAGATCTTCCGCTATGCGGACGACGGGACGATAGAGTATCTCGGGTATCTGCAGTGCGGGGGCACCGCCAATCCCCTTGCCGTAAAGGACGGGATGGTCTACACGGCGGGACACCATTATGTGGGAAAGCATACGGTCACAGACGGTAAGCTTGTCACCATCGAAGAGGCATGGGAGACATACGACGGCAGCAGGACTTTCTGCAGAACTTATTCGGATGGAAAAGAGTCCGTTTCGGAAGGCAGTGAGGCAGATGCTGCATATTCAAGGCTCTTTGATGAATGCTTCGGCGCCGATATCATTGCTTTTGACACGATAAAATAAGTATATCCAATATAAACCAATTAGGAGGATTCAGAAATGAAAAAGTATGCAGCAGAATTTATCGGAACCGCGGTGCTCGTCCTTATGGGCTGCGGCACGGCAATGCTCCTTGGATGCGATCCTTTCGCAGGGAACGGGTATATGCTCACCGCATTTGCATTCGGTCTTGCGATAGTCGCAATGGCTTACTGCATCGGACCCATCAGCGGATGCCACGTAAATCCCGCGGTATCACTTGCGGTTCTTCTTTCAGGCAGGATGGAGAAAAAGGATTTTGCCGGCTATGTGATCGCACAGATCTTAGGTGCCTTTGCTGGCGCCGCGATCCTTCATATGATCTTCAGATTGGGGGATGTTCCGGATATGACGGGAGGCTTCGGTGCAAACGGCATCGCAGCTTTAAACTACAGCATCTTCGCGGGTCTCATCGTTGAGACGGTGCTTACGTTCATATTTGTGATCACCATTCTGGGCGTTACATCGGAAACGGACGGGAACGGCTCTCTTGCCGGTCTCGTTATAGGCCTTACCCTCACATTTGTACATATTTTTGGCATCGGACTTACCGGAACAAGCGTCAACCCCGCAAGGTCCATTGCTCCGGCAGTCTTTGCCCTTATAAACGGCAACCCCGAGCCACTCGTATACCTGTGGATCTTCATAGTGGGGCCGCTTCTCGGATCGTTTCTTGCAACCCTGGTTTACAAACTGATCAGGAAGTGATCAGAACCAGCCTTTATAGTTTTCTACATACAGGTACTGGAAGTCGTCATCGGATTTTGTAAGGTACATGATACCCTCTATAAAACCGATGACTGTCATTACGGTCGCACCTAATCCGCATGTAAGGAGGGAGATCAGAAGTGTTATGACTCCCTCTTTTGTATATCCGAGATAAAATTTGTGTATTCCGAGTCCCCCGAGAAATATCCCAAGAAGTCCCGCTGCAACTCTGTCTTTTGGATTCATGATAAGTCTCCTTTCGCTTTTGTCAATCATTCTAACAACTGAATGTGCCGAATTCAAGACATAAGCTGAGGATTGTTACATGACCCGGCATTTATCCGCCAGTGTGTTTCACGGATCAGCGAAGGTTCGTATATCCCATGAGCGCTTCATCGACATCCGCGGCTGCGGCACGCCCTTCCGCTATGGCCCAGACAACGAGCGACTGTCCGCGGTGCATATCTCCAGCGGTAAACACGTTTTCAGCTGATGAGGCATATTTTCCTTCGGTGGTCTCGACATTGCCGCGTGTGCTGACTTTTACGCCAAAATCAGACGTCACATATTCCTCGCTACCCAAAAATCCGGCCGCGATCAGCACAAGGTCTGCAGGAAACTCATCCTCGCTGCCCTTCACATTTTCAAAAGTAACCCTGCCGTCCTTTCCCGTCTTTCTCTCAAGCTTTACGGTCCTGACCCCGCAAAGGGCACCCTTTTCGTTTTTTAAGAACTCTGTCACGGTCGTCGAGAATATCCTCGGATCCCCTCCGAAGCAGTATATAGCCTCCTCCTGGCCGTAGTCAGTCTTAAGCACCTTCGGCCATTCGGGCCACGGATTGGATGCGGACCTCTCGGCCGGAGCCGGCGGCATCATCTCTATCTGTATGACGGAAGACGCACCGAGCCTTATGCTCGTTCCCACGCAGTCATTTCCGGTATCTCCGCCCCCGATCACGATGACTTTTTTATCCTTTAGGCTCCCGAAGGAAAAATCATCCGCGCGGACAGTCTTCTCATAGTCAAAATCATTATCCATTATGCGTTTTGACACTTCGCGCAGGAACGGCACCGCAAACATTATCCCTTCTGCGTCACGCCCGGGCACGTTTATGTCCCTCGGCTTTGATGCGCCGCAGCAGAGCACCGCCACGTCGTAGTCTTTCTTAATGTCCTCGGAAGTGATGTCTTTTCCGACGTCAACGCCGCACCTGAATTCGATTCCCGATCTTTCCATGACAGCTATGCGCCGGTCAAGTATCCTCTTGTCAAGCTTCATGTTAGGTATGCCGTAGCGGAGCAGTCCTCCCGGCCTGTCAAAGCGCTCGAATACGGTGACTTTATGCCCGCGCATGTTAAGGAGCTGCGCGCATGCGAGTCCCGACGGGCCGCTTCCTATGACCGCCACCCTCTTTCCCGTGCGTACTGCCGGAGGTGCATCATCCACAAGGCCGTGCTCAAATGCGTACTCAATGATGTCACGCTCGTTGTCCTTCGTGGTCACCGGCTCATCATTCAGGCCGCACGTGCAGGCCGCCTCGCACAGTGCCGGGCAGACCCTTGACGTGAACTCCGGAAAGCTGTGCGTCTTTGCGAGCCTCTTATATGCCTGCTCAAGGCTTCCGCGGTACACGAGTTCGTTTGTCTCGGGAACGAGGTTGTGGAGAGGACATCCGCTCGCCATCCCGGATATCATGACTCCGGCCTGGCAGAACGGCACTCCGCAGGCCATGCACCTCGCCGCCTGCTGCTGTCTTTCCTTCAGCGGAAGGGGCCTGTGGAACTCATCAAAGTTCTTTATCCTCTCCTTGGCCGGGATCTCAGCATTATCACATCTTTTATATTCCAAAAATCCTGTCGGTTTTCCCATCTTCATGCCTCCTTTGCGCTGACCGGACGGCCTTCTTCAAGTATGCGTTTGTATTCTGCCGGGATTATCTTCTTGAATTTCGGGATGTACCCTTCAAGATCGGCGAGTATCTTTGCCGCACGCTTTGAGCCCGTATACGTCCTGTGCGCCTCGATGAGCTTTCTTATCTCCCTGATGTCATCGTCCGATTCTACCGATTCCATAAGGACAAGCTCCTTGTTGAGGTTTCTGTACAGGCTGTTATGCTCGTCAAGCACATAGGCGACTCCGCCGCTCATGCCTGCGGCAAAGTTCTTGCCGACGGTTCCGAGTATGACCGCGACTCCGCCGGTCATGTATTCGCATCCGTGCTCCGCAACTCCCTCAACGACACATTTTGCGCCGGAGTTGCGCACGCAGAACCTCTCACCGGCCATGCCGGCGATATAGGCTTCCCCGCCCGTCGCACCGTAGAGTGCAACATTTCCGATTATCATGTTGTTCTCGGCGTCATATCCTGCGGAATCCGATGCTTTTATAACAAGCTTTCCGCCTGACAGGCCTTTTCCGAAGTAATCGTTCGCATCCCCGATGAGTTCTATGGTCTCTCCTTTCGGGATGAATGCGCCGAAGCTCTGCCCTCCGGCACCATGGCATTTGATCAGCACGGCATCATCCCGGAGCCCCTTGTGGTGGCTGGCGGTTATGCATGCGCCGATCATGGTTCCGAATGCCCTGTCCGTATTTGCGACGGCAAGCGAAACGTCAACCGCGGCGCCCGTCTCGATCGCTTTTTTCACACCCTTCCTTCCGGAAAGGAGTTTGGAATCCTTGCGCTCATCCAGGCCAAAATCAAATGCCGACTTCTGCGTATATCCTTTGGAAAGCGGAAGGGGCTGCCCGAGCATCCTCGAAACGTCGATCTTTGATGCCGGTCCTTCAAGGCCCTCCTTCAGGGAGAGAAGATCATACCGCCCGACAAGCTCGTCAAGCTTCCTTACCCCGAGCCCTGCCATATATTCGCGAAGCTCCTCGGCAATAAACATCATGAACCTTTCAACGTATTCGGGCTTTCCCGTGAACCTTTTCCGGAGTTCAGGGTTCTGTGTCGCTATTCCCATCGGGCACGTGTCGAGATTGCACACGCGCATCATCGCACATCCGAGCGTAACGAGCGGTGCGGTAGCAAATCCGAATTCCTCGGCCCCGAGTATCGCGGCTATTGCAACATCCCTGCCGCTCATGAGCTTTCCGTCGGTCTCGACGACGACCATGTCCCTAAGGCCGTTCTGCACGAGCGTCTGGTGTGTTTCCGCAACACCGAGCTCCCACGGCAGCCCCGCATTGTGTATCGAGCTTATCGGAGCGGCGCCTGTGCCTCCGTCATATCCGGATATCAGGATGACGCCTGCGCCAGCCTTTGCAACGCCCGCTGCGATCGTACCGACTCCCGCTTCGGATACGAGCTTTACGGATATCCTCGCATCCCTGTTGGCACATTTGAGATCGTAGATGAGCTGCGCAAGGTCCTCTATCGAATAAATGTCATGATGGGGCGGAGGCGATATAAGGCTTACCCCCGGAGTTGAATGCCTTGTCGCGGCGATCCACGGGTAAACCTTGCTTCCCGGGAGGTGTCCGCCTTCTCCGGGCTTAGCTCCCTGCGCCATCTTTATCTGTATCTCTTTCGCACTCTGCAGATATCTTGAAGTCACCCCGAACCTGCCGGATGCGACCTGCTTGATCGCGGAGCTCCTGTCATTTTCGGTCCCAGCGCTCTCGAGCCTCTCGTCGCTCTCTCCGCCCTCGCCGCTGTTTGATTTTCCGCCGAGCCTGTTCATCGCGACAGCCAGTGCCTCATGGGCTTCCTCTGATATCGAGCCGTATGACATGGCTCCGGTCTTGAACCTCTTTACTATTTCCTCTGCGCTCTCGACCTCCGAGATATCGACCGGCGTGCCCGGATATCTCAGCTCAAGAATGCTTCTTATATATCCGGTCTCCTCCCTGTCGACCATTTCGGTATACTGCTTGAATTTGCCGTAATCGTCCTCACGGGTGGCCGCCTGGAGCATATGTATCGTCCGGGGATTGTATCTGTGCAGCTCACCCTGTGAGCGCATCTTATGATATCCGACAGAATCGACCGTAAGGTCAGATGACAGCGCGAGCGGGTCAAAAGCCTTTGAATGCTGCTTCGTCGTAGCCTCTGCGATATCGTCCAGATCGATTCCCCCGATCCTTGACACCGTTCCGGTAAAATATCTGTCTATAACGGACTGCGATATGCCGACCGCTTCGAATATCCGGCTTCCCTGATATGACTGTATCGTGGATATTCCCATCTTGGACGCAATCTTGACTATTCCGGCCAAAACGGCTAGGTCGTAATCGGAGACCGCCGCATAATAGTCTTTGTCGAGCCTTCCGTCATTTATGAGCTCCTTTATCGTTGCATGCGCAATGTAAGGGTTGACCGCACAGGCACCGAAGCCCAGAAGTGCCGCGAAATGATGCACATCCCTCGGCTCACCGGTCTCCATGATTAGAGACATGGCCATGCACTTCTTTGTGGACACCAGATAATTGTGTACCGCAGACACGCACAGGAGCGAAGGTATGGCTATATGATTTTCGTCCACGCCACGGTCCGAAAGGATCAGGATGTTCGCTCCCTTCCTGTACGCCCTGTCGACCTCTACGAAGAGGTTTTCTATAGCCCTCTCAAGCGGGGTCCCTTTATAATACAATGTCGATACCCGGCCGACCTCGAGTCCGTTCCTGTTAAGGTGCGATATCTTCAGAAGGTCTAGGTCCGAGAGGATCGGATTGTTGATCTTGAGGACGTTGCAGTTAGCGGGGCTGTCTGAAAGGATGTCGCCGTTCTTTCCCGCATATACGCATGTGGCGGTAACGATCTTCTCGCGCGCAGCATCTATCGGCGGGTTCGTTACCTGTGCGAACAGCTGCTTGAAATAATCGAACAGCGGCCTGTATTGACCGGACAGGACAGCGAGCGGCGTATCGACACCCATCGAGCCGATCTGCTCGCTTCCGGTAAGTGCCATGTTATATATCCTCTCGCTGCATTCCTCATACGTATAGCCGAACGCCTTCTGCAGGCGGAGAAGGTCATCTCCCTCTATGGCCGGTACTGACTCGTTCGGTATCTTAAGGGATGCAAGCGTCAGGAGGTTGGCATCGAGCCACTCTCCATAAGGGCGTGCATTTGCGAACCGTTCCTTGATCTCCTCATCTTCAAATATCCTGCCCTTCTTCGTGTCCGCGAGGATCATCTTGCCGGGAAGCAGACATCCCTTCTTTACGATCTTCGACTCATCTATGTCAAGAACGCCGACTTCCGATGAGAGTATCAGCCTGCCGTCATTAACGACATAATAGCGCGAAGGACGCAGCCCGTTGCGGTCAAGTATTGCCGCCATTACATCTCCGTCAGAGAACATTATCGATGCCGGTCCGTCCCAAGGCTCCATCATGGTCGCATAATACTGGTAAAAATCCTTTTCCTGCGCGGTCAGCGTATCATTGTTCTCCCACGGTTCGGGGATGAGTATCATTGCCGCGAGCGCAGGATCCATTCCGCCCATTACCATGAACTCAAGCGCATTGTCGAGCATCGACGAGTCCGATCCGCTCCTGTTTATGACGGGCAGCACCTTTGCTAGCTCATCTTCGGTAAAGGCCCCGTTCACGACCGTCTCCTCCCTCGCGAGCATCTTGTCGACGTTTCCGCGTATGGTATTGATCTCGCCGTTATGGACTATGAAGCGATTGGGGTGGGCACGCAGCCAGCTCGGCTGAGTGTTGGTAGAAAACCGCGAGTGCACCATCGCTATCGCTGATTCATAATCTTCATCCATAAGATCGGAAAAGAACGTTCGCAGCTGGCCCACGAGGAACATCCCCTTGTAGACTATGGTACGGCACGAAAGAGAGGCCACGTATGTGTCTGCGTTTGAATGTTCGAAAACGCGCCTTATGACATAAAGCTTTCTGTCAAAATCAAGATCCTCACCGGCATCATCCGGCCGCGCGATAAATCCCTGGTATATCGCCGGGCAGCTCTCAAGCGCCCTTTTCCCGAGCACATCCCCGCAAACAGGGACCTTTCTGTACCCGAGGAATTTAAGCCCTTCCTTGCCGACGATGATCTCAAACATCTTCATTGCCTGCATCCTTGCAAGCTCCCCCGCCGGAAAGAATAACATCCCCACGCCGTATGATCTGGGCGCTCCGAGCTTTATCCCCAGGTTTGCGCATTCTTTTACAAAGAATTTATGCGGTATCTGTGTCATGATCCCGACTCCGTCACCGGTCGCGCCCTCGGCATCTTTTCCGGCACGGTGCTCAAGGTTTTCAACTATCGAAAGGGCATCGCTCACTATGTCATGCCCTGCTTTTCCGTATATGTTTATTATTGAACCGACTCCGCAGTTGTCATGTTCGAACTGCGGTTCATATAAAGTCTTCATCACATGTTGCTCCTTTCTCCGACATCAGATCCCTTCCGTGCAAGGGCCGCCTTTATCAGTCCGTAGAAAAGCGGATGGGGCTCATCCGGCCTTGACTTGAATTCCGGATGCGCCTGAGTGGCGACATAGAACGGATGGTCCTTAAGCTCGATCATCTCAACTATCCGGCCGTCCGGAGACATGCCGGATAAGACCATTCCGTTATCCTTCAGGATCTGCCTGTAATCGTTGTTGACTTCATACCTGTGGCGGTGCCTCTCTGCGATTTCGCGCTTCCCGTAAAGCTCATAGGCCTTCGTGCCTTCCGTAAGAACGCACGGATACGACCCGAGCCGGAGCGTTCCGCCGATGTCTTCGACGCCCTCCTTCTCGGGCATGATGTGTATCACCGGATTTGCTGTTCCGGGATCGAGTTCGGATGATGCCGCATCTTCTATAGCGCAGACAGACCTTGCAAACTCGACTATCGCGAGCTGCATTCCGAGACATATGCCAAGATACGGTACTCTGTTTTTTCTGGCGTAGCGTGCCGCCGCTATCTTTCCTTCCGTGCCGCGGCTTCCGAACCCGCCCGGGACTATGATCCCGTCGGCACCTGACAGAAGGTCTGCCGCATTTTCATCCGTCACGTTCTCGGCATCCACCCAACTTATCTCCACCTCGGTAAGATTGGCGATCCCGCCGTGCTTAAGCGCCTCAGCGACACTGAGATATGCATCATGAAGTGCAACATATTTTCCCACGACGGCGATGGTAACCTTATGCCGGGGATTTTCGAAGTCCTCGGTAAGTTTTATCCATGCCTTAAGATCCGGCTCCGGGCAGGACAGCCCGAGACACGAGCACACCCTCTGGGCAAGATGCTCATCCTCGAGCATCAGCGGAACCTCGTAGAGCGATCTTGCGTCCAGGTTCTGAAGAACGTTCTCCTTCCTGACGTTGCAGAAAAGAGCGATCTTCTCACGCATGGCATCCTCGATCGGAAGATCCGAACGGCACACTATGATGTCCGGCCACAGTCCCATGCTCTGCAGGGTTTTGACGCTCATCTGGGTGGGCTTGGTCTTGAGCTCGCCCGAAGCCTTCAAATATGGGATAAGAGTAACATGTATGATAACGGAATTTGATCTTCCGATATCAACCTGAAACTGCCTTATAGCCTCCAAAAAAGGCTGGCTTTCTATATCGCCCACGGTGCCTCCGATCTCGATTATCGATATCGTGACATCATCCGAGGGCTCCTCTCTGTAAAATCTTTCCTTGATCTCATTTGTGATGTGCGGAATGACCTGAACGGTCCCCCCGCCGTAATCACCGTGACGCTCCTTGGCAAGCACCGTCTGGTATATCTTGCCCGTGGTGACATTCGAGTTCCTGCCGAGCGATTCGTTTATGAACCTCTCGTAGTGCCCGAGGTCAAGATCGGTTTCCGTTCCGTCATCGGTGACAAATACTTCTCCGTGCTGTATCGGGTTCATCGTGCCGGGGTCTACGTTGATGTAGGGATCGAACTTCTGCATCGTGACCCTGTATCCCCTGGCCTTTAAGAGCCTTCCGAGCGAGGCCGCCGTTATGCCCTTCCCAAGGCCCGATACAACACCGCCCATAACAAATACATACTTAACCATGCGCTTCTCCTTTTTCTGCCGAAGCAGCTGCTCATTCTCCGCTCGCGCCGTAGTTTGACAGCACCCTTGCGGATGGATCGTTCACGTCGCAGCCTTCCCACTCCCTGTTCGGCATCCAGAAGTCCGCGATCATCTCTGACTGTCCCGGATAATATTCCTCGAATATCTCACGGTACAGCAGGGATTCCTTTGTGAACGGCGTGGCATGTCCATAGAGCTTACAGCGCCCGGCAAATTCACTGTCGGTGTATCTTCCTTCAGCATATTCCTTCAGGTGGTCGACGAGTGAATGGCCCACGGCATCTGAAAATGCCGCTTTCTCACGCATCAGTATGTCTTCGGGAAGATAATCCCCGGCAAACGCATGACGCAGGAGATATTTTCCCTTGTTGTATTTATTGAGCTTCATCTCGGGATCTATGCTCATTACATAGCTTACAAAATCAAGGTCGCCGAAAGGCACCCTCGCTTCAAGGCTGTTGACGGATATGCATCTGTCCGCGCGCAGCACGTCATACATATGCAGTTCCCTTATGCGCTTTTCGGCCTCCTTCTGGAAAGCCTCCGCCGACGGCGCAAAATCGGTATATTTGTATCCGAACAGCTCATCCGATATCTCGCCGGTCAGGATTACCCTTATGTCGGTCTGCTCATGTATGGCACGGCAGCACAGGTACATGCCGATAGAAGCCCTTATCGTCGTGATGTCATAAGTCCCGAGAAGATGTATGACATCAGGAAGTGCCTTTATGACATCCTCCTTTGTTATGATAACCTCCGTATGGTCCGCACCAATAAAATCAGCAACCTCCTTCGCATACTTAAGGTCGATCGCATCGGTGCTCATTCCTATCGCAAAAGTCCGGATCGGCTTCTTCAGTATCCGTGAAGATATGGCGCAGACGAGAGACGAATCAAGCCCGCCCGAGAGAAGAAATCCCACCGGGGCATCCGCATCAAGCCTTTTGCGCACTCCCTCGACAAGCCTGTCATGTATTCCGCGGCAGATGGTTTCAAGGTCATCGGTCACGACATCTGCTGCCTCGGCAGGGTCGCGGTATCTCGTGAACTGTCCGCCCGAATAGAAATGTCCGGGAGGGAACGGGGAAATCTTTTTTACAAGCCCGACAAGGTTTTTTGCCTCGCTTGCAAATATCATCCCTCCGTCTTCTGTACAGCCGTAATAAAGCGGCCTTATGCCTATCGGATCCCTTGCGGCAATAAGCTCCTTCTTTTTGCTGTCATAGATAACGCACGCAAACTCAGCATCGAGCATTGCAAACATATCCGTCCCGTACAGTTCATACAGGGGCAGCAGTATCTCACAGTCGCTGTCGCTTCTGAAGGTGTAGCCCCGGGCCTCAAGATCCTCCCTGGTCCTGCGGAATCCGTAGATCTCTCCGTTGCATACGACCATGTTCCCGCCAAGTGAGAAAGGCTGCATGCCCTCCTCGTTAAGGCCCATGATCGACAGTCTCTCAAATCCGAGCACCGCTCCTTCCGGTGAAGCGAACCTCTGCATGTCCGGTCCCCTCGACACCGTCCGGTCAAAGAAC
Source organism: Lachnospiraceae bacterium (assembly GCA_024698075.1). Classification (GTDB taxonomy): domain Bacteria; phylum Bacillota; class Clostridia; order Lachnospirales; family Lachnospiraceae; genus UBA2868. The sequence goes on along the minus strand of JAILRP010000050.1, from coordinate 374 downwards.
GGTTTTAAGTCCTCCGCCGTTAAGCTTCTGCCCAAATATCCCATTATTGAGCACATGTTACTCTTCCTCCTGTTGATTTTTTATCCCATTTTTATATACATCCGGGGAAGCACCGCAAGCGGCGCCTCCCGCGAAATGTCAATATCAGTTCTGCCTACTCCACATCCTGGAGGGCATCGAAATCTTCCTCTCCCGTCCTAATCTTGACGACCTTCTCGACAGGATATACGAATATCTTTCCGTCTCCGATATGTCCGGTGTAAAGGGCCTTCTTGGCCGCATCTATGACGGACTGTACCGGGATCTTGGATACGACCACTTCCACCTTGACCTTCGGCAGCAGCGTTGCATCAACTTCGACTCCGCGGTATCTC
>JAILRP010000021.1 GCA_024698075.1 Lachnospiraceae bacterium | reverse complement strand
TTTCGTAAACACTTACTGATGCCGTAAAGCCACTTCGGCTAATGCTCCTTTAAGGCCGATATTTCCTCTTTTAGGGCGGATATTTCACCTTTAAGTTCGGCCAGTTCGCGCCTTAAGCCGTATACTTCATCAGGCAGGCAGAAATTAAGCCTTATCCTGGTGCTTTTGAGTATTTCGGAGGCATCATGTTCCACCCCGTCAGCCGTCACCCGTTTTACGGAAACGATCCCGTCGGATGCCGCTATCCCGACAGAGCCCTTATCGCGGTCCACCGATATGACCTGCCCGGGATTTACATGGCAGGGGGCCGGATAGCCTTCGGATGCTGCCTCAAATATATATATCTTCTGTCCGTTACAGTAACAGTAAGCTCCCGAAAACGGATGTGAGCTTGCCCTTATGTTCCTGATGATGTTCTCACAGGTGTCATTCCAGTCGATGAAGCTGTCTGACGGTATCCTCGGGTAGCACCTGAGGGAATCCGCCGGATCGGTGCTCTGTGCCTCACCTTTTCCATGACCTTTCTCTATCATGCCGACCGCTTCCGTAAACATATCCGGAATGACTTTTTTCATATTCTCATATATGTCGGTAATATATGTCTTATCACCGATCGGGTATTTTCTCTTTATCAGTATGTCCCCGGAATCAAGCTCACCGGGCTTCATGTAATGAACGCTGATGGCATATTCCTTCTCGCCCTTTAAGATCGCCCAGTTGGGGCAGGCATTTCCGCGGTACCTCGGAAGGTCACCGCAGTGGGCGTTGAGTATTCCGTATTTAAAGCAGCCTGCTGCTTCGGCACCCACAACGGTCAGCCAGTTGAAGCTTACCGCAATCTCCGCGCCGGCGGATCGCAAGAGAGATACTATTTTTTCGCTGTTTATCGCGGCGTCATTGAAAAAGACCGCACTTATGCTTTTGGCCTTTTCCTCAAAGTCCTTTTCCCTAATCCCGTATTCATCGGCCGCACGGCATGTGCCGACAAGAACGACCTCATGGCCGGCACCTCTCAGTCTGTCTATGGTCTCATAAAGAATCCCGCTCCTTCCGAGCACGGCTACTCTCAATCCCAGTCACCATCCTTTATCTTGCGGCTTTCATAGCCCAGCCCTTTGGCCTTTTGTGAAAGCTCAATGAACAGGTCCCGCATTCCGTATTCCGTACTGTTCCTCATCTTCCGAAGTTCGTTTATATCCTTAAAGTACGGTCTCGCACGCTCATAAGTTTCCATGCTGTCCGTGTTCAGGTACAGATGTATCGGGTGGAAATTGAATATCCTCGGAGCCGTAAAATCATCCCCGAGCCAGAAATCCGGATCCCCCGATCTTTTGAGGAGGTACAGGTCATCCTCAAAAATGAAAGGAAGCACGAGGTGCGACCCTATCGGCGCCTCGTAAGGAAATATGGCCGAGCCTTGTCTTGGCGGGATATATGTGTTCAGTTCATACTTTATCCCGACCTCGGCATAATGCCTCGCAATGACGCTTCCTGCGGTAAGCGCATGGCTCCTAAGGCTCACGGCTTCAGGCACGATCTTCTTAATGTCACGAAGAACATCGGCGACCGTCCTGTCCGAACCTTCAAGAAGAAGCGGGTTATAGTTCGGGTGGATCCCAAGGTCGATCGCATCATCTTTTCGCAGTTCGGAAAGCATCGGGGTATCATGCGTCACATGGATGGTGGCGCATACGCCGCATTCTTTTAAGAGAGCGTGAAAATCGGCAAGGACTTCATCTCCCGCCCAGTCCATATCGAATGTGAAATAAACAGTCTTTTTCTCAAACATAGCGGTGATTATTTTATCATCATTGCCTGTAGTAGTCAAAACCGTATGAGGCTTGAAAAAACATCCCAATATAAGTAAGATATACCTATGCTTTTTAACTCCTTAGAATTTGCCATATTTCTGCCCATAGCCTTCGCCGTGTACTGGCTTTGTCCGGGGAGGTTCCGCTGGGTCGTGCTGGTTTTGGCAAGCTGCTGGTTCTATATGAGCCGGAATCCCGTCTACGTGGTACTTCTGCTTTTTGCCACAGCCGTATCTTTTGCCGCGGGGATCCTCATGGAAAGAACAGCATCTCCAAAAAGACGCAGGGCAGTTCTATTATGCGCTCTGGTACTTTGCCTCAGCGTTCTTTTCGTATTCAAATACTTTAATTTTTTCAGCACGAGCATATCGGAAGTATTTACTTTCTTCGGCATGCCGTTAAACCCCGTGGTGCTGAACGTCCTTCTTCCCATAGGCATATCGTTCTATACGTTTCAGACACTCGGCTATGTCATTGACGTTTATAAGGATAAGTGCCCCGCCGAACACCATTTCGGAAAATATGCCGCATTTACCATGTTCTTTCCCCAGATAATGGCCGGCCCCATAGGAAGAGCGGAAAGCCTCCTGCCGCAGATAAAGATGTTCCGGAATTTTGACCGGGCAAAGGCGACGTACGGGCTCAAGCAGATGGCATGGGGATATTTCAAGAAGATAGCCATAGCCGACACGATAGCGCTTTATATCAGCAAGGTGTTCGACAGGCCCCATGATTTTTCGGGATTCTCGCTCGTTCTAGCCGCCGTCCTTTTTACGGTGCAGATATACTGTGATTTTTCCGGTTATTCCGATATAGCCATAGGCTGCGCAAAGCTTATGGGCATCGACCTTATGAAGAATTTCTCCTGCCCGTACTTTTCACAGAGCGTACGCGAATTCTGGAGCAGGTGGCACATCTCCCTCTCGACATGGTTTCGCGATTACGTTTATATCCCTCTCGGCGGCAACCGCAGGGGACGTATCCGGACCTGCATCAACCTTCTCATAACATTCCTTATAAGCGGCCTGTGGCATGGTGCAAACTGGACGTTTGTCTTCTGGGGCTTTATCCACGGGCTGGCACAGATACTTGAAAACATCCTCGTCCCCGCAAAAAAGAGGACGAGCACCGGCATCGTGCGCGCACTGCGCATCATATGCGTGTTCATATTCTGCAGCATAGCCTGGGTATTTTTTGCGGCAAACTCCATAGGCGATGCGTTCTATATGATAGGGCACATGTTTGACGGCGCATCATCCCCGGTCGGATATCTTCAGAGCGGATTCATCTCGATAGGACTTGCCAAGCTTCCGTTCGCATTTCTGGCCGTCTCGGTCGCAGCTCTTGCGGCATTTGACTGGTATTCATTAAAAACAGATGTGATAACCGCCATCTCCTCCAAAAAGACGGCGGTACGGTGGCTGGTTTACATAATTCTGACCGTCTGGACGATATTCCATCTTCCGGCATCCAACTCAACGGAGTTCATATATTTTCAGTTTTGACGGATATGAAAAAATTTATCGGAAAAATCTTAATACTGCTGCTCGCCGTCAGCCTGTGCATGTTCCTGGCGGCAGCGCTCGACTTCTTCGCCGCCGGGAGCCAGTACGGATACAATTACCAGGCATCTGCGCTCGATAAGGCCGCAAGGCTTCGGGCCACAGAAAGCCCCAAGATCATCCTTGTAGGCAACTCGAACCTTCCATTCGGGATCGATTCCGCCCTTCTTGAAAAGGAAACGGGACTTCCCGTCGTCAATCTCGGTCTTCATGCAGGGCTCGGAAACGCATTCCATGAAGAGTTTGCCAAGATGAACATCAAAGAAGGAGACCTCGTCATCGTCTGCCATACGTATTATGATGACGAGGATGACATCCCCAGTCCGTCGCTTGCATGGATAACCATCGACAACCATCCCGAAATGCTCGGGATACTGCGGCTTCGCGACATGCCCGGCATGCTCGCGGCATATCCGAACTATCTTCGGAAATCATTCTCGCTTTGGCTTACGAAAGACGGCAACAAAGATGAAGGCGGAAGCTACTCGAGAAGTGCGTTCAACGAGTATGGGGATGTGATATTTAAGCCCGCCGAAAAGCAGATGGATCCGGAAGAGTATTTTTCCGACACATCGGCGCATCCCGTAAAAGCCCCCAAGACGGGCAGGATGTGCATGTCGCGCCTTAACAGGTACAATGAATATGTAAGCAGCCGGGGAGCATCGCTTCTTATCGCCGGATATCCGATAGCGTACGGCAGATATTCCGATTTTGATGAGGCTGACATCGCAGGATTTCAGGCAGAGCTCGAAGACAGCCTTGACTGCACCGTCATCTCGGATTTTACGGACTACATGTACCCTTATGAGTATTTTTACGATACATACCTGCATCTTAAAAAAGACGCCACCGAAGTTAGAACGATGCAGCTTGCAGACGACATAAACAGGTGGATGGGCGGAAGGTGAATATAGCCGCATTCCCTATTGCGGAATGACAGATGCCGATGAAAAGGAGGACTGTATGGAAGACAGCCGGCAGAAACTGTACATATCGATGTACCACTATACAAGGGATTTAAAGCACAGCCGCTATCCCGGGATAAAGGGGCTTGATATCCCCCTGTTCCGGCAGCAGCTTGATTTTTTCAGGGATAATTTCAATGTCGTCACGATGGAGCAGGTAATCGATTCTGCAGAAGGCAGGTCAAGGCTTCCCGATAATGCGCTTCTTCTTACCTTTGACGACGGATATGCCGACAACTACACTTATGCCCTCCCGCTGCTTGAGGAATACGGCTTTCAGGGTTCTTTCTTCATACCGGGCAAGACGTTTGCAGAGCACAGGCTCCTTGACGTAAATAAGATACACTATATCCTTGCTGCTGCAGACCACAAAAAGCTTGCGGCTGACCTTAAGGAGAAAATGGACCGCTACCGGGGAGCGGAGTATGATTTTCCGCCGACCGATGAGCTTTGGGCGCAGTACGGAATCGACGGAAGATTTGAGGGTGCAGAGCCCACATTCGTTAAAAGAATGCTCCAGACCGTGCTCCCCGAAAGGCTTCGGAACATCATCTCCAGCGAACTGTTCGAAAAATACATGGGCGTTTCGGAGGAAGTGCTGGCATATGAGCTTTATATGACAGAGGACATGATAAGGACTCTTAGGCGCCACGGAATGTTCATAGGCCTTCACGGATATGACCATTACTGGCTCGGAAACCTTCCCGAAGACAAGATGCGCGAAGATATAGAAAAGGCACTGTCCGTGATGGATGAATTCATAGACCGGGACCGCTGGGTAATGAATTATCCCTACGGAAGCTATAATGACGGCGTGCTTTCGTTCATACGGCAGAAGGGCGCATGCATCGGCCTTACGACCGAAGTCAGGGTGGCGGACCTTGCTGCCGATAAGCCGCTTGAGCTTCCGAGGCTTGACTGCAACGATTTTCCGCCCAAGAGCGAAAACTATAAGAAAGACGGGGTCATATACGAAAAGAAATGAGCATGCCGGACAGATTTGATGAAAAATATGATATACGCCTTGCCGAATACGGCGAGATAGAAGAAGTGATGGCTTTTATAGACACGCACTGGAGACGGGGACATATCCTGGCAGCGGACCGTGATTTTTTCGAATACGAAATGGTCGTTGACGGCAGGGTTGATTTTCTGATAGCCAAAAGACATGACAGCGGCACGATAGACGGCGTGCTGGGATTCCTTCCGTGCTCACACGATCCCGAAAAGCTCGATATATGGGGCGTCATCTGGATGACTATTCCAGGCGCCGAGCCGATGCTCGGAATCCAGCTGAAAAAGAGGCTCATGAACATCATCGGAGCAAGATGTGACCTCGGGGTCGGTGCCAATCCCAAGACCTCAGTCCCGCTCCTTTCACGCCTCTGCCATTATTACACCGCAAAGATGAAGCATTATTACAGGCTTGCCGACAGGGATGAGTACAGGATCGCATCCGTAAAGGATAAGATCATCCCGGACTTCCTGCTGTCAGAAGCATCTGTTGTGAGGATCGGCAATATCAGTGAGCTTGAAGGATATTATGACAGTGATTACATGGAAAACTGCATACCCTACAAGGACCTTTGGTATTATAAAAGGCGGTTTTTTGATCATCCCATATACCATTATGATGTCTGGGGGATAGACTGCGGCGGCAGACGCGCGTTTATGGTAACCCGCATCCAGGAGTGCAATTCATCCACTGCCGTGCGGATAGTAGACTATGCAGGCGAGCAGAGCCTTTTCGGCATGATCGGCGGTTTTCTCGATTCGCTGCTTAAAGACAATGAGTACGTGGATTTCTACTTTGACGGGTTTGACGAGCAGTATGCGAAGCAGGCCGGGATGGTATCGATTGACGATGCCGATAATATAATCCCCAATTATTTCAGCCCTTATGTATGCGAAAACGTGGACATATACGTGGACAGCTCCAACCGTGAGGCGAAGTGCCTGTTCTTCAAGGCCGACTGCGACCAGGACAGGCCATAGACATGCTGGCAGGAGGGACCCGCTTTAGCGGGAAGTCCCTGACTGCACCGCGAGCGCCCATCGCCGCAGGCGATTTATATGCGCGAGCGTCTTATGATCCGCTTCGCTCATATCCGGCTGGCGCCCGAGATACATTACGCTCCAAGCCTGATATATTCGCTACGCTCATATCCGGCTAGCGCTATACGCATTAAACCAGATATATTCGCTACGCTTCGCTTCGCTCATATCCGGCTTGCGCCGGATTACAAAACACAGAAACACCCCTGGGAAAACATAAATGCTTTCCCAGGGGTGTTCCTGTGTTTCTATATCTGGTTTAATGCTACGCTTACATCATTCCGCCCATGCCGCCTGCGGGCATTGCGGGAGTATCTTCCTTGATGTTTGCAACAACGGACTCCGTGGTAAGGAGTGTTGATGCAACGCTTGTGGCGTTCTGAAGAGCGCTTCTCGTAACCTTTGCGGGATCGAGGATTCCGTCCTCAACCATATCAACATACTGTTCCGTAAGGGCATTGAAGCCTATTCCTGCCTTTGATTCACGTACCTTATTGACGATGACTGATCCTTCAAGGCCTGCATTTGCAACTATCGTATAAAGAGGAGCTTCTAGAGCCTTCAGGATGATGTTTGCGCCGGTCTTCTCGTCGCCTTCCATCTTATCCGCGATCTTCTCAACTTCCTTTGCAGCATGGATATATGCGCTTCCGCCTCCTGCGATTATTCCTTCCTCAACTGCCGCACGTGTTGCCGCAAGAGCATCCTCCATGCGCAGCTTGGCTTCCTTCATCTCTGTCTCTGTTGCAGCGCCGACGCGGATGACCGCTACTCCGCCTGCAAGCTTGGCCAGACGTTCCTGAAGCTTCTCCCTGTCAAAGTCAGACGTTGTCTCTTCAATCTGGGTCTTGATCTGGGCGATCCTGCCCTCGATAGCCTTCTTGTCGCCTTCGCCGTCAACGATGACTGTTGTTTCCTTCTGGACCTTGACTGATTTTGCACGTCCGAGCTGGTCGAGCGTAGCTTCCTTAAGATCAAGTCCGAGTTCATCGGAGATAACCTGTCCGCCGGTCAGGATGGCGATATCTTCAAGCATGGCCTTCCTTCTGTCGCCGTATCCGGGAGCCTTGACTCCGACAACCTGGAATGTTCCGCGGAGCTTATTGACGATGAGTGTCGTAAGTGCCTCGCCCTCGATATCCTCGGCGATAATGAGCAGTTTGGAACCGCTCTGCACGATCTGTTCGAGAAGAGGAAGTATCTCCTGGATGTTGCTTATCTTCTTGTCCGTGATAAGAATGTAGGGATCCTCGAGGTTAGCCTCCATCTTGTCCATATCGGTTGCCATGTATGCCGAAATGTAGCCTCTGTCGAACTGCATGCCTTCAACAAGGTCAAGCTCGGTCTGCATCGTCTTGGATTCTTCTATTGTGATGACGCCGTCATTGGAAACCTTTTCCATTGCATCCGCAACAAGGTTGCCCACTTCGTCGTCTCCGGCTGAGATCGATGCAACTCTTGCAATGTGCTTTTTGCCGTCTACGGCTGATGACATCTTGGCAATGGCATCAACCGCCGCATCAGTTGCCTTCTTCATTCCCTTTCTCATGATTATGGGATTGGCTCCTGCAGCAAGGTTCTTCATTCCTTCAGAGATCATTGCCTGGGCAAGTACCGTGGCCGTTGTCGTTCCGTCACCTGCCGCATCATTTGTCTTTGTGGCAACTTCCTTTACGAGCTGGGCTCCCATGTTCTCAAATGCATCTTCGAGTTCAATCTCTTTTGCGATCGTAACACCGTCGTTCGTGATCAGCGGAGCACCGTATGACTTGTCAAGGACAACGTTCCTTCCCTTAGGTCCAAGGGTTACCCTTACGGTATCCGCGAGCTTGTTTACACCGGCTTCAAGCGCTGCACGCGCTTCTGCACCGTATTTTATCTCTTTTGCCATTTTATCATCCCTCCTTATTATTCAATAACTGCCAGAACGTCATTCTGCTTTACGATAATGAATTCTTCATCATCAAGCTTCACTTCCGTTCCCGCATACTTTGAATATATGACTTTTTGTCCGACCTTGACCTGCATCTTGACTTCCTTGCCGTCGATGACTCCGCCGGGGCCTACAGCGATTACCTCAGCCTGCTGGGGCTTCTCTTTGCTCCCTCCGGGAAGGACGATGCCGGACTTTGTTGTTTCTTCAGCTTCAAGCTGCTTAAGTACGACTCTGTCGCCAAGTGGTGATAACTTCATGATCTATTTCCTCCTTCATATTATATGTTATGTCTTTTCTTGTTAGCACTCTTTTGTGTTGAGTGCTAACTCACAGAGAATAAAATAGCACTTGCCGATTTATATGTCAAGTGCTATCTTCAGATTCAAATTTTAAGTCCGCATCATCGCCGCATACTCTTCATAATCCCTTATGTACTCGCTTTCATCATAGTGAGTGCTCGCGAGAACGAGAAGCACTGAATCGCTTGAAAAATCATACATTTCCTTCCACACCATCTTCGGTATGTACAGGCCCTCCATCGGGCGGCTCAGTGTCACCGTCTCCCTGTTCACCCCGTCGGTGAGAGTGACTTTTGAAGATCCTGCAACATTGATGAGGACAAACTGGGAATTCCTGTTTGCATGCTGGCCCCGGACAACCGAATCATCGGACCCATATATATAGAAAACACGCTGTATCGCAAAGGGAATGTCTATATCACCTTCCGCAACAACAAGTTTTCCGCGCTCGTCGCCAAAATCAGAAAAATAGAGTTTTCGGTATAATTCATGGATCATCTGTTTAAATCATTCCTTTCATATCTGAATTCCCCACAAAGAGGGATTTAACCGGCAAATGCCATGCAGGACCGGCTTCGGCTCCGCTTCATATCCCGTCAAAGAACCCGGCCGGATCGCTGTAAAGCTGCGCATGTTCGGCGATCCACTTTTCTCCTTTGTCCCACCATCGAAGTTCAAGAAGCTTCCCTACGGTCGCGTCATCAAACCTCATTCCTATCTTCTTGGCTGGAGTGCCGGCGTATATTGCATACGGTTCGACATCGGCAGTAACCAGGCTCCCGGCTCCGATAACTGCCCCATCGCCTATCGTAACACCATCGGTTATCATGACACCGAACCCTATCCAGACGTCGCTTCCGATCACAATAAACCTGTCGCCGTCAGCATATTTTACTTCCTCATAGGATGTATCCTTCGCATACGTGTATCCAAACTGTTTTGCGGTCGAATAGAACGCAGGATGTATTGCAATGTTCTCACCTTTTACCGGATGGCGTCCTATCACTGTCCGGACATCCCCGATGCATGAATAGCTTCCGATCCGTGTACCGCTCATAACGGCGCCGGGAGCTATGTATGTGCTGTAGCCGACGTCGACACCGGCAAGCATTGCGTTGTCTCCGATATAGTTTCTGCCGGAGAGCTTTGTTCCCTTATATAGGTAGACGCCCTTTCCTATGATGCTGTCGGTTTTTCTTTCGACTCCAATCTTCACAAATGGGAAGGCTATTATTCTATATGCCACCGATCCTGCATCACGCAGCTTGCGAACGGCAAACGCACCAAACGATTCCATCATTCTATTCCCCTCAACTCTCTGTATAGCCGCCTGGCGTAACTGTCGGTCATTCCCGAGACATAGTCCGTTGCCAGAAGAAGCCTTAGATAAAGCTTTTCATTTTCCGGTGCATTCTTCGAATGGATCTTATACACCTGCATGAACGACGGTGAGATCAGTCCGATCATTTTACTGTCAACTGCGCATGAGTGCATTTTCCAGTCATCGGTGTCGTAATATTTCAGTGCATTTACAAGTTTCTCGAGAAGAAAATCAAATATCGTATCCGCGGCGACCTCGAGTTTGAGTATCGGCTCGGATAAAAACGCGTACCTGAGCGCAACGTCACCCAGGACTCTCATGACGAGCGATCCCGATCTGTCAGCGAGCAGTTCCTTCCGGAAAGTCCCTGACATAATGCTTTCATAGTTTTCAATAAAACTGTCAACTGCATTTGTGAGAAGGATACCCTGTATCCTGATAACCCAGTTCTGTACAGCATAAAGCTGCGGCTCCTCATATCCGTTATCAACTGCACGGTTATAGTAGTGCTCGAGCTTTGATATCAGCTTCTCTGCCGTCTCGGTCTGCTCAGCCGGGGCCGAGCCTTCTGCCTTTTCAATGGCGGATCTCATCTCACTGATAAGCGTTGCAACATCAAGCAGCTTCTTTTTGACGGCATCCTCTATGTCAGCCGTTGTATATGCAATGTCATCTGCCGCCTCAAGCGCAAATGCCAGCGGATGCCTTCTGCCACATGTGCCGCATCCTTCCTGAATGCTTTCGAACACATCTTCATCGGCCGCAAAATAGCCCATTTTCTTGTGGGATACGTCCCTTTCCGGGTCGTTCTTATCATATGATATCCCGACAGATGATACCGGATACTTGATTATCGTGGCAAGCAGTGCCTTCGTAAGGTTCATTCCGTGCTCATCTACCATGAAATGAAGCCTTGTTACGACACGAAGCGCCTGTGTATTTCCTTCAAAATGGCAGAAATCCTGCACCTGCTGCTCGGAGAGCGCATCTGAAAGCTTTCCGTCCTTATAGCTTACCGTATAAAGGTTCTTTCTGAACCAATCACGGATGGCATCTTCACCGAAATGCCCAAAAGGCGGATTCCCGATATCGTGAAGCAGCCCGGCACACTCAAGGACCGTACAGACGTCTTCGCGCATGTCGGCATCATAATCAGTGCTAAGGCCCTCGCTCATTATCCTGTCTCCGATCATCCGTCCTATTGAGCGCGCAAAATTGGAGACTTCAAGCGAATGCGTGAGCCTTGTCCTGACAAAATCACTTTTATCCAATGGGAAAACCTGCGTTTTATCCTGCAGGCGCCGAAACGATGCGCTTGAAATGATGCGCTGGTAGTCTTTTTCAAATTCAGATCTGGTGTCCTTTGCCGCACTTCTTGTCACTGTGCGGATCCTCTCGGGACACATGAGAGTTTTCCATTCCATATGCATCCATTAATCGGTAACTCCGATATTGATCTTAAGGTTGCCCTCGTTCATGTTGCATTCAACCTCAGATGTCTGCGAGCCCTTGGCCGTTTCGGCATGTATGGTGTACATGCACGGAAGGAGCGGGCTTACGACCGCACTCTGTCCCGAATCCATTGTCTGGTCCGAAAATCCCGAAATGGAGATCGTTGTGCCGTCATATCCCATGTTTATCGTGAACTGCAGAAGCGGAAGTTTAAGAAGATACGCTGACCCGTTCTTTACCGAAAACGTCGAGCCATCCTTGACCTCTGCAAGGAAATTGGCCCGCTTGTCCGGGTTGTCTGCCATATACTTGGTAAAATGCTCAACGACAGACTGAGGATAGCCTATCAGGGTCTTGGTCTCATCATCCTCGTATGCAAGCTTCATTCCGACGAATTCAAAGTCATTTGCAGCCATGGCCTTGTCAAGCTGCTCGAGAAGCTCCTCATGGCTCGCCGCATTGGAATAGCTGCCGTATGAACTTCCCACATCAAGTGTCATCGTTGCCCCGGTAGTGGAATTGGGTACAGTCGATTCTACGGTCTCACCGAGAAGTGTATTGTTCGGATCATCGGATGTTTCAGTTCCGACAGCATCTGCTGTGTTTTTCGCAGGAGCAGCAGCATATGCTGTTCCAAGCCCTCCGTTGTAGTAATCACTGTATATATCTTTAACAACACCAGTTATTGTAAAGACATTCGTAGGATAGTATATGCCTTCTCCCGCACTGCCGCCCTTTCCGTATGCTACAAGAGCCGTGGTCAGTCCTATCGCGAGCACAAGGCAGTAAGCGATCCAGGCATAATCAAGTATGCCTCCGCTCCTGTGGGCGGCGGCCGGTATCACCGGTGAAGCCTGAACAACAGTTGCTGTCTGTGGCGGCTTCTTAGGACCCGTATATCCGCTTTTAAATCTGGGATGCGGCTTACCGGACTGGCCGTTGATCACGTCCTGTACGGTAGGGGCAGTCCTCCTGCTCTTCTGTTCTGCCATTTTTCTCTCAGTCTTCCCTCGAAGGTCTGCTGACCTGGTGGAGCTTTATCTCAAAATCCTGACGTTCCTTCTGCTTCAGTGAATTCAGTATCATCCCGGAAAAGAACGACTGGATCGATGCAAGCGCTACAAAGCCGCAAACAACGAGTGTCGGTATCTTTGTGACCGTATGTGTTGCGATGAACGATGCAAACACCGGAATGAAAAACGCAAAAGCAATTATTATCATCACGAGCGACAGTCCCGAAAAGAACTGCAGCGGTCTGTAAATACGGTAGAAATTGATGATCGTCATCAGCACTTTGATCCCGTCCCCTACGGTGTCGAGCTTGGATTCGCTTCCCTCGGGGCGGTCACGGTACTGAACTATGACATTATCTATCTCCATGTTCTTGTCGATCGCATGGATGGTCATCTCTGTCTCTATCTCAAAACCTTCAGACAGAACCGGGAAAGTTTTTACGAACCGGTAGCTGAAAGCCCTGTAACCCGTCATAATATCGGTAATGTCACTGTGAAACAGGATGTTGATGGACTTCTTCACTATAGTATTGCCAAAATTATGAAAAAGTCTCTTGTTCTCATCATAATACGTCGATGACAACCTGTCCCCGATGACCATGTCGGCCTTTCTAGTAAGAACGGCATCGATCATCTGCCTTGCACTCTCGGCGGGATACGTGTCATCACCGTCGACCATGAGATAACAGTCCGCATCGATCTCCATGAACATGCGGCGCATAACATTGCCTTTGCCCTGCTTGTACTCATGGCGGACTATCGCTCCGGCCTCCCTGGCAAGTTCAGCGCTGCCGTCTGTGGAATTGTTGTCATATACGTATACCGATGCCTCAGGAAGAGCTTCCTTATAGTCCCTGACCACCTTCCCGATGGTCCTGCTCTCATTATAGCAAGGTATCAGCACCGCTATCCTGTTCAAAGATCTGTCCTCCGCACGGTCAGTCATTATCCGTGTTATTTTATCACATATGCATAAACTGCTTCAAGTCCCACGCTTTTTATGCACGGCGACAAGGACGGCGCAGACGATCCCCATGATGATGGGGCATATGATCCCAACCGTCACTGCGCATCCGACAAGGCTCTTAACGCCTGCAGTTATCTCATCATATATGTTGGCATCCTCCGCAATAAACCTTGCAAGCGGAAGAAATATCATTGTGACAAAAATCCCGCACATGATCTGTATCGCATTGAAATCCATGAACGCCCTCGGGGTAAAATCCTCAGGATCGTAGTGGGTCCTTCCGAAATACAGTCCAACAAAGAAACCGTATAGTCCTATAGCTATTATCCTCGGATAGCTGATGTTCGGTTCGGCGGTCACATACATTAAGAACTCGCCTGCAACGGCGCACAGCATCCCGCTCACAGGACCGAAAAATACAGCGCAGACTGTCACTATCACAACACCCGGCCGTATCCATTCAAAAACTTCGGGATTCAGCATCCCCGATACTGCCAAATAGCTCCCGATATGTCTCATAAGCACAAAAAGCGCGGCAGAGCATACGGTAGCTATTATTTCCTTTGTTCCGTATCTGAATCTTTCCATAGAATAAAAATAACACCACGCAGGCAAAACCTCAAGGTGAAGTTACCCCCGTGCCCCGGCCGGCCTCCATCTCGGCATCTATCCACTGAACCCTTTTCTTATAAAAATCTATCATGTTATCACAGTAGCTGTCGTAATCACTTCCATGGTCTGTCGGAACTTCATATTCGATGGGGCTTCCGTAGAACAGAAAGTTAAGCCGTCCCTCATCCGCAAGGATCGCCCTCTGCTTCTCAAATTCCGCAGTCCCGCCAAGAAGTGCTTCCCTGACGCCCCCGTTATAGTAGACATCATATACCGCACTGACAAACTCCGGTCTCATGAAAAGCCGGGAATACCATCCGAGTTCCCTTATCTTCCAGCCTTCCGGTCCGGAAAAATCAACCTTCTCCTTTTCATATGGGGAACCCAGGGTAAGGTCAAGGTCCCATACTGGTCCAAAATGCACTTTTGAGTCGTTTCTGAGATAATAGAAATACGTGCTCCTCGAACAGGCATCAAAATTCATTGATGCTTCCTGTATCCAATAATATCTCGCAAGCGAGTCAAGATCGCATATCTCATCAAACCCCGGGACATTCGGATCGTCTCTTGCGGTAATGAATGTTTGGAGGATATCCGATGCTTCCGCAAATTCCCTCCCTGATGGCATTTCCGGATACAGGAGGTCTGCCGCCGGATAGGCAAGCCCATCGCCAAACCATGCCATGGACTCATATGTGATGGGATTTTCGGGTTCCGGAGGGTCAAGCCTGTAAAAATAGTCACCGCCCCTTAAGGCAACCCTGTTCTTATTGCGGCTAATCTTGGTCGTAAGCGTGTAAACACCCTGATAGACCCCGTCCACATACAGGTTGACATCTATCATGTTCGGCTGGTAGTCTATCCCGGCACGCCTGCTTATCTCATTAAACGTAACATTCCTGATGAGCGACCGGTCAAAAACATTGCCGATAAGGTTCCAGTTTCTGTTCTTACCGAGCCCGAGAAGGTTCTCTGACCTCTTCAGCCTCAAGCTGTAAGATCTTTTACGGTCCACATCCCAGCTCGTGCTTCCCCTGCCCTGAAGCGATGCAGTGGTCTTATAAGAGCCGTCTCCGGATGCACTCAGGTATTCCCTGTACCATCCGTTCTCTTTCGAATCTTCCTCGCCTACACATATGTGCATATTACCATCGCAGATGATATTCTTGTCTGCAGAAGCATTCAATGCGGAAAATACGGAAGGGTCCTCAGACTCAAAATAGACCGTCGGAATTGACGGATGCTCGAGCACCACTTCCCATGGCCCTATCATCACCTTTCCGGTAAAATCATACACGCGCCTTGCAAGATAATTCCCTTCCTTATCCCTTATGTACACGGCGACTGCGTTCGGTGATACAGCTTCGGGAAGTATGAGGTGGATCATCCCGTCACCTAAGCTGTAGCTTTCGACATCGGTCGGAAGATGCCGGTTTTCGTTGCCTGCTGCAAGCAGATCGAAGTACGGAAGCTGAAGTATCGTCTCATCTGTGCATTCAAGAGTTGGTCGCTGAGCCCTGATATCGCTCTTTCTTTCACACAAAAGAGCCCCTGCAAGCGCAGCGGCTCCGACAAAGCATGCTGTTAGCAGAAATAAGAACCTCTTTGCCAATATCTAACCTCTGAATTCTCCGTCATGGCTGACAAGCGATACGCTGTCAACTCCTTCTATGCCCTTGACGGCCCGAACCATCTCATCGGCCATCTTAACCCTGACCTCATAGACCGCATTGGTGCCCGAAGAAGTCATGTTGACCGACTTTACGCTGACGATCCTTCCGTATGGCTTGACCGCCCCGTAGAGTTCCTCTGACGGTATTTTTCCGGCCGACCCTACAAACAGCATCATCCCCGTCCTGCTCTCGGGAATGAACTTGAGGAGCGCTATGGCGATCGTCACGCATACCGCCAGGACGACTGCCACCTTATAAAGTCCCGCCCCGCATATTATTCCGGTTCCTATGGACCAGAACAGGAACAGCAGGTCTATGGGCTCTTTTATCGCGGTTCTGAACCTTACGATCGAAAGGGCGCCGACCATGCCGAGGGAGATAACAAGGCTCGACTGCATCGCGAGGATTATCCCCGCCGTGACAATGGCCATGGCGACCATCGAAATATTGTATTCCTTTGAATAAAACGCGTTCTCGGTGATAAAACGGTATACCGCGAACAGATACAATGCTATGAGGAAAGTCACGCCGAGAGTCGTGATTATCTCCGCCACGGTAATGTCCGCCCCCGAAAATCCGCTGATGAAATTGTTTGAGATTAAGTCCTTAAAACTCATACTGTGCCTCCGTACATGATCTTATTGTCATTGGTCATTATAGATTTCCCAGTTTTCCCTGCTGAATATGCTGTCTTTCACCGTATACCAGCGGCTGTCGGAAATGTCATAGGTATATTCGCCGTGATGTCCCGTGATCCCGTTTGTTGATGCATTTATTATGAGCGGGCCCTCTGTTTTCTGCTCACTCGATATCAATGCGCCCGTATACGGATTGACGGGATAATCTATCAGTCCCTCCATAGCCATTGCAGGCACATCCGCAGTTGTCATGAACGAATCGTCCTGCCTGAGCTTACCCTCGGATCCAAAGTCCTTCACGAGAAGGATGGGGTTTACCGCCTCGGCATCAAGCCCTATGTCATCCATGACAAGGCTTTCCATCTGGCCGTAAGCGTATCCGTGGTCGGCGGTTATGATTATCCTCGTATTGTCGTAGACTCCCTCTTCTTTAAGCTTTTTTAGCCAATCTGCGACAAAAAGATATGCCGATACGTTCGAGTCATAACTTTTGAGACGGTCATCGTTATCCAGAAGGAGCGTGCTGCCGCCTATCGTCATGTTTCTGCCCTCGGTGCTGTTGTGCTCGGTGACCGATGTCAGCCGGTAATCCGGCGGATCGAGGAATGTCGGCTCATGCGTCATATAGTTCTGCATGACAATAAGCTCCCCCGCACCGTCATCCGTTATGCTCGTAAGCTCACCAAGGTGCTTCATCACAACATAACTGTTTGCGAACGAATTGGTCACCCTGTTCGGGTAGAGCGCATTGTAGTTTCCGTCGTCATACATCAGCTTCTGCATGACAAGCGGAACCGCCCTGCATAAGCTGTAGCAGAAGAAATTGCGGACCTGGCGGTCCGGATCGGTCGCCTTCAGCTCATCCTCGGTAAGAAGACCCGAATATATGCCGGTTGTGAGCCAGAAAGAGTCGCATCCTCCAATATCATCATATATGGAAAGATCTCCGTCATCCTTAAAGTTTCCATATGGTATGTCGCATATCACGCTGTCATAGCCGGCATCCGAAAAAAGCCTCGGAAGGACCGTGAGGGCCTCATTCATCTTATCCTTTAAGGTATCCTCTGCCCTCCGGTTCACGGCCCATGCCGTATATTCATATCCGCCGTAAAGAGCGGGGATCCCCTGGCTCGTGCATGCGGATGTCGACACAGTATTGGGGTAAAAGACGAAACCCGAAAATTCATCTTCAATTTCGGGCTTTTCCCCCATTATATACGGGAAATATCCGCCTATTGCCTTGTCAAGCACGAGTAAGACTACATTTTTCCCTGTCCTTGAAAACCTGAGCACAGGATCGAACTTTTCGGCAACATATGTGGATGACCAGTAGTTCTCCGATCTTCTGACTTTCACGGACGTGGTGGCCGTCTGGTATACCGATACGGCTATGGAACTTACTGCAAGTATCGACATTGCCAGGACTACGCCGCGCCTGTGGTCTTTTACCAGGATCATCAGTATCAGTACGGCAAAAAGCAGCGTTGCCAGGTTCAGTATCATCTCATACGGCGAATAACCGAAGGTCTCCGAAAATTTCAGGTCTTCAAAAAGCACACCGAAATTGCGGTCGAAGACCATAAAATCAATAAAAAAGGCGGCCGCCGCGCACATGCATGCTTTTGCATAAATACGCCTGAAAAAGGGGGTCCCGAGGTAGAATATGACTCCGGACCATATTAGGAAAAATCCCGCGGCCGTAGCCGCCTCAGAATATACATACAGCGTCGGGTCGGCATATTTACCGCGCTTTATGAACTCAAGCGGCGATGAAATGATGACCGACAGCGGAATGACCATTCCGATAAATGCCGAGATGAAGAGCGATGATGACAGCCAGATACCGCCATAGTGCTCATCAACGCCATGTTCTGCCTTCTTTTTCGTCCGTACAGGGCCCGCATGCTCCATGGCAGACATGACCGCGTTCTTGCCGAGCGAGAAAAGATTATTGAGAGTCCAGTAAAAAACAAGTCCCGAAGGGCTGTTATACAAAAGGACCAGGAATACGAGGGCCAGTGCTATCGTCTGAATCTTCTCCCTAAGCGGGCCGCCCTTCGTATATATGGCCGAAGATACAAGGTTTATCGCCGTCATCAGGACCGGAAGAAGGTTTATTGAAAGACCTCCTGCACGGATTATGGCATCGGGACTGCCAAGATCCTTTATCATCAGGAAAGGCACGCCGTGAAGAAGCTGAAGCTCCGACAGGAACTTGTAAGCGGCGATAAAAAAAGGAATCTGAAGCAGCAGCGACAGCGAACTCCTCAGAACATAATACGGCTGATAGTCGTTCTGCCTGTAATATTCGGATAGGATCATGAAACGCTCGTCACCCTTGAAAGTCCTTCGTATGTGCCTGATCCACGGCTCCATCTTCTTCTGTATGGCACGGTCTGCGGCAGTGAGTGCATCAGACTTCAGATACAGGGGCAGAATGAGTATGTTTACCGTAAGGCTGACGGCTATTATCGATATTCCGGGATCGCCGCAGACTGAATAAGCCGTTTTGAAAACGATCTCAAGCAGCAGAAAGATCGGCCTGATCACCAGATCATACAGTATTTCACCCATAACAGCATTTATTATACATTAATATCTTTTCATATTAAACAAGCTTTTTGTCCGTGCCGGTTCCCACATCATATGAACCGAAGGGCGCAGGCGGCATATTTCGAACTGCTCGAGGCCTCAAGCTGCATCCCGCCGAGCACGGCTTTTATCTCATCCGGAAGGAACTCATCATACTTGATCTCGAGTATATGAAGGCCATGGTCAAGCGCCGGCCTTCCCGTAAGTGCATTATCGAACATGCGTGAATACTCTTGCGATCCAAATACATTTCTGTCAAAAGTGATCCGGACGTTTCCGGCCGGATAAACATAGGCGCTCCGCTCGTAATCGACCATCACCGAAGGGGAATAAGCCTCCGAGGCTATCCTTACAAGGTACTTCTCGAGAACACGGCATGACTTTCCGGATCCGGCCGCCCCGCTTTCATCGATGCGGGATCTGAGCACACCTGCGGCGTTTTCACGGTCTCCGGATATAAGGGCGTCAAACAGAGCGGTGTCTATCGGAGTGCTCATTTTTGATACCGTGCTTCTGTGCCTTATCTTGATCTCGGCAATGATAGTCCGGCTGTCGCAGTCATATGTCCTGATCCTGTATTTTTCTCTTGTGGACACCCCGGCAAGGTTCTCTCTTATGCACGTATGTGAAGGATTGTCAAAATATATGCTCCTCACCCGGTAATGATCCCTGCTCTGATGCTCATCAGGTTTCATGATAGTTCCGATGCGGTTTCTGATGTCGAGCATCAATGCATCGGATATTATGAATTTCAGTTCCCTGCGGTATCCGTCCATAGTTTAGTCCTTATAGTTCACGCGATATCTATCTGCTTCCTGAACCTGGTGGAATATATCGAAAGTGCCTTGACCCTCATGCCGGTTATCTGAGAAAGCGCCCTGCCGTAATACTCGAGCTGCGTCCTGTACCTGTTTACCAGCATCTCCTCCCTGTCCACGCGGTCGGTTTTATAATCAACGACCGTGATCCCGTCAGGCTCCGTAAAGAACGCATCTATGATCCCCTGTACGAGAATGGTCTCACCGTCTTCGTCAGCACCTATGACAAACGGCTGCTCCCTGAAAAGGCGTCCTTCCACGGCGGCATTCTTCATCCTCCTGCCGAGCGGACAGTTGAGAAATGCTGCTACATCCGCAGCTCTTATCGCATCCGCCTCCGCTCCGTCCATATGATGCAGGGAGCGCATTCTCTCCACAAATACATCAACATCCGCCGGTGTGACATCCTCTCCTTCAAATGCCGCATAGTCCCACAGTTCCAATATCCTGTGGAATGCCGTTCCATAGAAAGTCCCACCCGTCGCGGTCTGTCCCTCGGCTCGCATAAACACGGGTATGTAGTTTTCCGGGTCGGTTTCCTTGAACAGCCGCTCGCCTTCATCCACGATGGCGCTTTTGTCTTCCATTTCCTTCATCGCCCTGTGCTTAAGCTCAGAAACGGACAGTTTGGCCGTAAGGGCAGGATTTATGGGGTAAGGATACATAAACGAGAGCGGCTTTAAGTATTCCGGAACTTCAGAAACTCCTATGTCTGCCCCTTTCCTGGCAAGAGCCAGAAGCTTATCTCCTGCCGACTCCCTCTCCATGTGCTCACGAAGCCTTGACAGTACCAGATCTTCCTCCGTCACATGCTTGATGTCGATATGCGAAAAGCCTTCCTCTCCGTATGCCGACCTCAGCATGTCCAGATAAGACGAGGCCCTTTCCGCACTTTCGGCAGTGCCTGAAAACTCCTGTTTGCCGCATCCTACCATAATGAGCTTTTCTCGGGCACGGGTCATTGCAACATAGAATATCCTCATCTCCTCGGCTAGGGAATCAAGCCTGTTCTCTTCACTGACGATCATCTTGGGGAGCGTAGTCCCCTTTGTCCTGTTCTTAAGGTCGGTATACGAGCACCCGAAGCCCCCGGATATGCTCCATATGACGGATCCGGTCTCGTCCCGCCTGTTTCTTCCCTTTTCAATGCCCGCGAGGAAACATACCGGAAATTCAAGGCCTTTACTGCCATGCATGGTCATGATCCTCACAACGTCATCATTTTCGGAATTGATCCCCGCTTCTCCGTCATCTATCTGGTATTTCCGCACCTGGTCTATATATCTTACGAACTGATAAAGTCCCCTGAAATTGGTTCTGCCGTAATCTTCCGCCTTTGACAGGAGCATGGCAAGGTTCGCCATCCTCTGCTCCCCCTTGTCCATGCATCTTACATAGTCGCCGTACTCATTATCTATAAAATCCGCCAGGATGCCGTGTACAGGAGTATATCCGGACATCTCCCTGTATTTTCTGAGGAAGGAGATGATGCGTTCACACTTTTCCTTAAGGTCCGCATCCCCGGAAAGCGCGGCAAGCTTTACCCTGTCATACAGGCACTTACTGTTCTGCCCCGAAACCGAGAGCCTTGCAAGGTCCGTATCAGAAAATCCTCCGACCGGGCTTCTCATGAGTGCAGCTAGGGGTATGTCGCAGAAAGGATTGTCCACCGCAGACAGAAATGAAAGTGCCGTACTGACTTCAAGCGTCCCGAAATATCCCTCTCGTCCGGTTACGGCAAGAGGGATCCCGGCGGAGGCAAATACTTCGCGAAATACCGGCTCCATCTTCTTGATCGACCGCACAAGTACCGTAAAATCCCTGTACGAAGCGGGGCGCATCGTATCAGCCGCCTTATCATATACGATAAATCCGGATCTTATCATCGATGATATCTTCCCTGCGATTATGGCCGCATTCATCTCGGCCGCAGAGAGCTCATCATTAAGTCCTATGATGAGTTCGGTCCTGTATGTGCTGTCGCCCGCGTCTCCATAGCATGTGGCACCGTATACAAGCTTTGACTCATCATAATCAATCCCTCCAAGATCGGGCTTCATTATTCGTTCGAACACCTCGTTTACCGCATCCACGACCTCCCTGCGGGACCTGAAGTTGTCATTCAGAAGTATCCTTCTGTCATCGCCTCGCTCATCAGGAGAATAAGAGTTGTATTTGGAAAGGAATAAATCGGGGCGGGCCTGACGGAACCTGTAAATGCTCTGCTTAACATCACCTACCTGGAACACGTTGCCCGGATCATGACGGCAGATCAGTGAAACGAGCACCTCCTGTATCATGTTGCTGTCCTGGTATTCGTCAACATATATCTCAGCGAACCTCTCGCGGTATGAGGCGGCTATCTCAGGATTTTTCAGTATCCTGACCGCCATGTGCTCCATATCGCCGTAATCTATCACATTGAGGTCCCTTTTCTTTGCCCCGTAGACCTTATCAAAATCAAGCACAAGCCCTATAAGTGCCTTTAAGGGACCCGAAGCCGTAAGGATATGCTCATAGACTGCATTAAGGTCAAACGCAAGTTTCTCCTTCAGCGATCCGATCCCGCTCTTGGCTGTATCGCGGCAGGATCCCACGGCATCCTTTGCCGCAAGAGCCTCCGGATCAAGATTTTTGGTGTTCACCCTCCCGAATCCGGGAAAATCGGCGCATCCTAACGCCCGGCGGACACTTTCATACACGCTTGCGGATTTGGAAACATCCTCCGCAGTATCCTCAAAAAACGCGATATACGCCTCTATGCAGGCTCTGTACGGATTCAGTTCCTCATGCCCGTCTATGATGGTCTTTGCACGCAAAACCGCCTCTTTAAGCCGGTCAAGCTCTTTCAGTATGCTTCCTTCAAACTTCCTTACGATGGCAGAATCCCTGAATTCCTCAAAAGAGGACGGCTCATAGGCCGCCAGGCACTCTTTTGCAAACTCTTCGGGATCGGGACTGGCGGTCAGAAAGCTGTGTATCGGGATCACCAGGTCGGCAAAGCCTCCGTCTCCCTTCATGCCCGAAAAGCACTCTACCGCTTCAAGGAAGGACTCATCCCCCTTCTCATAAGCATTTTCCATGCATTCATCAAGAGCATCGGCCTTCAGGAGCTTACACTCGTTCTCATCCGCTATGCGATGGTCCGGGTCAAGCGATACTTCATCAAAATGGTCCGTAATGACGCTTTTGCAGAAGCCGTGTATCGTAGTTATGCTCGCATTGTGGACAAGCATGCTCTGCTTCTCCAGATGCGAGAGCATCTCCGGGTCGCACCCGGGCTTTTTCCGAAGCTCCGTTATCTTTTTGTCGATCGCCTCCCTTATCCTGTCACGCAGTTCTGAGGCGGCCGCTTTAGTGAAAGTCATTATGAGCAGGCGGTCAACGTCCAGGCGCTCATCCGTTATCCTTCTGACAACGCGCTCAACAAGAACACTTGTCTTTCCGCTCCCTGCAGCAGCGGACACAAGCACGTTACAGTCCCTTATTCCGATCGCAAGCTTCTGATTGCCTGTTGGTTCCATCTGTCTGTTTCCTGTCTAATCGCGTTTGAATATATCCCTTGTATATACACGCTGCGCCACATCATCAAGGCACGGATCGTATCTGTTGGCTATTATGGCATTGCTCATTTTCTTAAAAGTCTCAAGATCGTTCACTACCTTGCATCCGTCAAACATATCCCCGTCGGAAAGCGAGGGTTCGTATATTATGACACCTGCTCCCTTTTCGACCACACGTTTGATGATGCCCTGTATGGATGAATTGCGGAAATTATCGGAATTGCTCTTCATCGTGAGCCTGAATACACCTATCGTCATCGTGCCGCTTCCATCGCATCTGCCGCAGTTTTTTCGGGCAATCTCCAGGACCCGGTCGGCGATATAGTCCTTACGTGTCCTGTTGCTCTCAACTATCGCAGTCACCATGTTCTGCGGGACATCCTCGAAGTTGGCCAGGAGCTGCTTTGTATCCTTGGGAAGGCAGTATCCGCCGTATCCGAATGACGGATTGTTGTAATGGTCTCCGATCCTCGGGTCTAGGCATACGCCCCTGATGATCTCCTCCGTATTAAGTCCCTTTGACTCGGCATAGGTGTCAAGCTCGTTGAAATACGATACCCGAAGCGCCAGATAAGTGTTTGCAAAGAGTTTTACGGCTTCCGCTTCGGTATATCCCATGAAAAGCACATCTATGTCTTCCTTGAGGGCGCCCTGTTCAAGGAGCGCGGCAAACAGCCGGGCATCCGCTTCTGTGCTCTCATCGCATGATACGATAATGCGCGAAGGGTAAAGGTTATCATAGAGAGCCCTTGACTCCCGAAGGAATTCCGGGCTGAACAGAAGCCTGTCGGTAGCAAACTTCTTTCTCGCCGAGAGAGTATAACCTACGGGGATCGTTGATTTTATGACCATTGCCGCCTTCGGATTGACTCTCATCACCTGCTTTATTACGGATTCGACCGCCGAGCAGTCAAAGAAGTTCTGATCGCTGTCATAGTTAGTCGGAGCTGCTATTATCACGAATTCCGCATGTGCATATGCACTGTCGCCGTCTAACGTGGCGGTAAGGTCGAGCTCCTTTTCAGCTAAGTATTTTTCTAAGTATTCATCCTTTATCGGCGAGATCCTTCTGTTTATCATCTCCACCTTTTCCGGAATTATGTCAACCGCCGTCACGTGGTTGTGCTGGGCGAGGAGCACAGCAAGCGACATTCCTACATATCCTGTTCCCGCAACCGCGATGTTGTATTTTCTGCCAAGATCCTCTGTTCTGCTCATATTTACCCTTCCATTCTCTCTTTCATCTTTTCTATCCACTTCTCGTTATCCATACGCGAATCCGGAGCATTAACTTCTGCTTCTTCCTCATCACCATCCCCGGACAGTTCCTTCACGGCTCCCCGGCCCGCGCATATTGTGCCATAAGGGCAGAATCCGCAGTCCGGGCCTGTAAAGCGCGTTCTGTTGTCAGGCTCCGGGACCGCAATGTTCCCGCCAAGGATATCCGAACCGATTTCGCGTATGCATTTATTCACATATTCCGACAGAATTTCAAAATCACCGTCGAAAACCGTCTGTTTGGACTTCCTGGCACCCGAGGAGGTCATCGTTACGGACAGGACCGTGGGATCCTGCCGGATATTCTCGTCCATGAGCTCCAAGATCGGGACTTCGCCGCGGACAAGGCCCCGCATGCTCAGTTTCTTCATGGCAAGCGCCTGTATATCCCCTGGGGAAAGCTCCCTTTTTTCATCTATCAGGGGGTCATCAAAGCGATAATACAAAACTCCCGCGGGGATTACCTCTTTTGCGTATTCCCGGAGTTTCTGCGCCTGTTTTTCGATCGAGGCCGCAGCATCAAGGTATACCAGCAGCTGAAGCTGTCTCCCTTCATATACGGCCGCAAGGTTCATCTCATGCTGTGACGATTTATAGTCAATGACCCTGATGTATACCCCATCCTCCGCCTCATATGTGTCGATCCTGTCTATTCGCCCGCAAAGGCGCATCATATCCTCATCGTTAAGCCTTATGGCAAGAGCGCTGTCGTCTTCCACCGTATCAAAATCCACCTCGAAATACTTCGGCGTGAATTTGCCCAGTCTGATCTGGGAGCTTACGATATCCGCGCTCTTTCTCATGACCTGCCGGATACGCTTTTCCATATATGCATTTCTCGCTGATGATGAAAGCTTGCCGGAAGCATAAGCCTCAAGCACCGTACCGACAGCCTCATCCATAAGCGAGGTCCGCTCATCCGGCGTTATCCCCATCCAGCTCAGTCCCTTCTTCTCCATAAGCTCGGAATAGGTCTTCATCGAATCATGGAAGATGTTCCCGATATCTTTTGATTCGAACGTGAATATCTCACGGTCCTTCAGTCTTACGGCATATTCAAGGAAATACCTGTATGCACATTTGGCGTATTCTTCAAGCCTGGTGATGCTGGCTGTGATCTTTTTCCCGTATATCGCGTGTGCAAGCGCATGTCCGATCGAATCCCCGGCATCCCTTCCGCGGTTTATCACCTCTCTCTCAAGTATACGCATAAGACGCGGCCTGTATGTTGCGTCAGCAATAAAATACCTTGCCATGCCGACAACCCTTGCTGCCCTCCCGGCATCAAGTGTATTGGTGATGGCAGGGTATATGAACCGCGTAAGCTCCTCAAAAGCCTCCTCGGGATCGGAATAAGCCTCCGGGATATCCGGCGTCCTCTCCGTCTCAAGCCCGGGAACGGCATCGATGAGCTTTTTTACGATATACGAAGGCATAAGCGCGGTCCCGGACGCTGATGTGCGCGAATATGACACAAAAAGCCTCTCGGAAGGCCTGTTTACCGCCATGTATATATAGAGCTGCTGGGAAAACATCTCTTCCCTTGCAGTCGGTGCCAGGACGATGCCGTCGGTGCCCGTCAGGAATTCCCTCTCGGACTCGTTTATTATCCCTGCCCGCTTCGTATCCCTCGGTATGATCCCGTCATTTGCGCCGACTATGAACAGCGCCTTGATATCATTAAGCCTTGTCCTGGTCAGATCTCCGACCTGGACATGATCCATTCCGCTCGGTATGATCCCGATCCTGATGCTGTCAAGCCCCGCATCCAGGAGCTTTGAAAATCCCCTGATGTCCGTTTCCTCGTCGGGTATGAGCGCGCAAAGCTCGTCCAGAACATCCATAATGCGGACATATATCTTCCCATACTGCGCAGACAGTGCCCTGTTTCCGCTTTTTTCGAATTCTTCCGCCGCAGTTTTCAGTTTATCCTCTATGCCGTCTGAGACGATCTGAAGGTATAGCGCCTCGCAGAACTGTCTTATGCTCTTCCTGCTCCCGGCATTTATCTGCTCTTCCCCAAGCCCGGCCGCAAAACGGTCAGTCTTCTCAACAAGCCGCACTCTTAAAGGCTCGAGCACCGCGAGTTCATCGACACCGTATACGGATGTATGCGCATAAAAGCGGCTGTGCCATGCCTTATATCCCTTTATTCCGGCGGCCAGACAGTAGTTTTCGAGAAGGTCCGTCTCATCCCCGGTAAAGCCCGCAAGCCCCGACTTCATAAAACGGAACACGGAAGGAATGCTGTAGTTTTCGGTAATGATCCCGATAAACGCCCGTATGTACTCTATGAACGGATTAAGAAGTATGGGTTCGGTGGTATCGATGAAAAAAGGGATCCGATGCCTTTCAAGGAGCCTCTCGATATAGTGGCGGTAGCCTTCGACATCTCCCGTCAGTATCGCAATGTCCCTGTAGTGATAGCCCTGCTCGCGGATAAGCGCCATCATCTTTGAAAAGACCATCCCGGTCTCCTCGTCGGGGCTGCGCCCGGCAAACAGTTTTACAGATATGTTATTTAATTTCCATGCGGAGGTGTTATTCGTGTATACAATTTTGTCTTTAGAATTACATGTGCTATTTATCTCGTTTTTATCGGCCTTGTATGGATCGAGTATTGTTATTTTTTTCTCGTCCGCTATACGGCCCAACTGGTTCATTGCATTTCTGGACAGATAAAATAACTCATGTTCTCTTATCTGTCCATCCGCGCTGATTTCTTGTATACAATCTTCGAAAGTTAGCGCAATATGTACGTTTATCGCGTTTTCCATCAACACCCCGATCAGTTTGTTCTGAACAGGGTTGAATCCGGTAAAACCGTCAAATACGACCTCACTGCACTTCACCGTCTCTGAATCCGGGATCAGCCTGCTGACCCGGCCGAGTGTTTCTTCGACGGTCGTGTAGCGGTCCTTTATGTAATCGGCAAATGCGGAATAGATCTTTGATACATCGCTAAGCTTTTCCGCCAGAAGGCCCCTTCCGGCCGCCTTTGCCGCCGCGGCCATCTCACCTGCCTTTTCCGGGCTTATTCCGTACTGGTAAAATTCAGATATGACGGACTTGATCTTATCAATGTACCCCAGCTTGTCTATATTCTTTGCGAGGACGGAAAGCTCCTGCTTCTTCCTGGCACTAAGCATTCCGATTATAAGGCTCTTGCCAACATCGTCGAGCATAGTGACATCAGATCCCGAAGCCCCAACCTCATCGCTTATCCTGTGGGCCAGCCTGGTGAATGAAAGCACGTCGATATTGAGTATCCCGTGATTTTTCGAACCCAGAACGAGCTCCCTCTGTGTCGCGAGGCCGAACTGTTCAGGCACGACGACAAGATACTGCCTCTCCGGATGCCTCGATGCCTCATCGAGTATATAATTGTACAGTCTGCGGGATTTGTCGCTCTTTGCCCCGCCAAGCCAGAATTTTAACGCCATTTCGGTCTGCTCTCGGATGTGTGTGCCATCGTTTCCGGGCATTTACATATCCCTAAAATATTACAAAAAGAAAAAAATAATCGGTTGACTGTATAACATCATAGTGATATATTTCGGTTGTTGTATAGGCTAGGGGAGCAAATGCTGAGATCGCCGATCGGCGAACCCTCATTACCTGATCCGGATAGTGCCGGCGTAGGGAAGCATCTATATCCCTCCTATTATGTTCTAAAGGAGGATCTTTTTATGTCTGAAACCGTAACCGCATCAAAAACCAAGAAACTCATCGAATCATCGATAATGGTGGCGATCGCCACCGTCCTGTCCATGATAAAACTGCTGGACCTGCCTTATGGCGGCACCGTCACAATCGGATGCATGCTCCCGGTCATCATAATATCATACCGTCACGGGATACGATGGGGACTGCTCTCAGGCGCCGTATTCGGCATCATACAGCAGCTTCTCGGGCTCAACACGCTCTCTTATGTTACCACCTGGCAGTCCGTTGCTGCCGTGATGCTCCTGGATTACATAGTCGCTTTTACTGTCATCGGACTCGGAGGCATATACCGGAAGAGCCTTGCGCAGCCACGCGCCCTCGTTCTCGGAACAGTTACGGTCTGTATCCTCAGGTACATATGCCATGTCATATCCGGTGCCACCGTCTGGGCCGGGCTGTCAATACCTACAGAGGCAGCTTTCTGGTATTCCGTCGGATATAATGCGACCTACATGATCCCCGAAACGATCGTGACATCCGTCATTGCCTACTATATCGGATCGATCCTTGATATGGGGCAGGATAACATCGTCCCATTTTCAAAGAGCCGCAAAGAACCCATCCCGGTCACAAAATGGATAGCGGGCCTTCTGATCGCCGCTGTTGCGGTATTTGACGTAAGAAGCATCTTCGCGCATCTGCAGAATGCGGATTCCGGTGAATTTGACGCAACAGGTTTTGCATCCGTCAGCTGGGGGCTTATTGCCGCCGCGACCATTGCATGCACTGTCTGTGCAGTCATCCTGTTTTACACAGGTTCAAAGAAATCTTCCGGAAAATAGCATCAAATATTGAACAGCATGTCACCGTATTGCGGGAACGGCCACATATCCTTTGCCGTGAGCTTCTCCATGGAATCGCATATCCGGCGGAGCTCCTTCATGGCAGGGATCACGCTGTCCCTGTAATACCGGCCCCTTGCAAGATCATCCTTAAAATCCGTCTTTGCGATGAGCGTCTCGAGAAGGACCGTCTTTGTCACAGCCTCATCGCAGAGGGCGGAAAGGCTTCCGGCCGTCTCCTCTTCCATATTGTGTGAAAGAGGCATTCCGAGCTTTTCGGATGCGGCGATCTTGCTGTTAAGTATATCCGTAAGGCTTCCCACATATCTGCTCACCGCGGGAAGTATCTCCTTCCTTGCCATATCGATCATCGTATGGGCTTCAATGTTGATTATCTTGTTATACGAATCGAGAAGTATCGCGTAGCGGCTCCTCATCTCTTTTTCCGTATATATGTTATGGCTTGTGAACAGCCTGATGTTCTTTTCAAGCAGGAAAGCGGGGAGCGCATCGACGGTAGTCCTAAGATTGGCAAGCCCGCGGCGTGCAGCCTCTTCCTCCCATATTCCGGAATACCCGTCCCCGTTGAAGAGAATGCGCTTATGTTCCTTGATCGTCCTCTTTATAAGATCATTGAGGGCCTGGGTAAACCCATCCTTGTCCGCCTTTTCAAGCTCATCGGCAAACTGCTTCAGTTCTTCGGCCATGATCGTATTGATCACGGTATTCGCCCCGGCTATTGACTGGGAGCTTCCCACTGACCTGAACTCGAACTTGTTTCCGGTAAAGGCAAACGGGGATGTGCGGTTTCTGTCCGTTGAATCCTTTGGAATGGACGGAAGAACGGAAACTCCGATCTCCATTCTCCCCGATTCGCTTCCGGCGTATGATTTTCCCTGCTCTATACAGTCAAGCACTTCGGCAAGGTCATCTCCCACAAATACCGATACGATAGCCGGAGGTGCCTCAGCGGCACCGAGACGGTGGTCGTTTCCGGCCGAAGCAACGCACACACGCATGATCTCCTGATATTCATCTATGCCCTTTATCATGGCGGCAAGGAACAGAAGGAACTGTGCGTTCTCATAAGGGGATTTTCCTGGTTCGAGAAGGTTCACACCTGTGTCGGTGGCGATCGACCAGTTGTTGTGCTTGCCGCTTCCGTTGACACCCTCGAAAGGCTTTTCATGAAGAAGGCAGATCATGTCATGCTTTCTCGCCACATTCTTCATTATCTCCATCGTCACCTGGTTCTGGTCGGTTGCCAGGTTGGTCGTCGTAAATATGGGGGCAAGCTCATGCTGTGCGGGGGCCGCCTCGTTATGCTCGGTCCTGGCGTAGACCCCGAGTTTCCACAGTTCTTCGTTCAGTTCCTTCATGAACGCGGATATCCTGGGCTTTATGGCACCGAAATAATGGTCATCCATCTCCTGGCCTTTGGGGGGCGGCGCGCCGAACAGAGTCCTGCCGCAGAAGATAAGGTCCCTCCTTCTGTTGTACAGGTTCCTGTCCACGAGAAAATACTCCTGCTCAGCTCCGACGGTAGTCCAGACATGTTTGACATCCGTGTTGCCGAACAGTCTGAGGATACGCATCGCCTGGGTGTTGATCTCCTCCATCGAGCGGAGGAGCGGGGTTTTCTTATCAAGCGCCTCCCCTCCGTATGAGCAGAATGCCGTGGGAATGCAGAGCACTCCGTCCTTTACGAACGCAAAGCTGGTGGGATCCCATGCCGTATAGCCCCTTGCCTCGAAGGTCGCCCTAAGGCCGCCTGAAGGAAAGCTCGATGCATCAGGCTCCCCTTTTATGAGCTCCTTGCCCGAAAATTCCATTATCGCCCTGCCGTCAGGCTGCGGTGACACGAACGAATCATGCTTTTCCGCGGTACGTCCGGTCATCGGCTGAAACCAGTGCGTAAAATGTGTGGCGCCCTTCTTTACCGCCCAGTCCTTCATTGCCATGGCGACTTCGTTTGCGACATTGATGTCAAGCTCTTTGCCGTCTTCTATCGTCTTGTGCAGCGACATGTAGGTTTCCTTCGGGAGCAGCTCCTGCATCACCGCATCATTGAACACCATGCTTCCGAATATCTCAGGTACATTGGTCATAAGTTATATCTCTCCTTCAAATACCGTGACCGCGCCGCCCGTCATGTAGACATGGCCGTCACCGCTCCTGTCCCACGCGATGTCAAGATCGCCGCCCTTCAGATGGACCGTCACGCGCTCATCGGTAAGGCCGTTCAGTATACATGCGACTGCCGCCGCGCACGCACCCGTTCCGCACGCCAGAGTCTCTCCGGCTCCGCGCTCCCATACGCGCATCCATACGTTCTGCCTGTCGAGCACATGGACGAATTCCGTATTGACGCGGTTCGGGAAGGATACATGATTTTCGAACTTAGGTCCGAGTTCCTCGATCGGGACCGTGCCGACGTGGTCGACCATGACCACGCAGTGAGGATTGCCCATTGAAACGCATGTTACTTTGTAATTGCTGTCACCCACGAAAAGGTCATGGGATATGACGGTCTCGCACCCGTCCGATAAGATCACGGGAATCCTGTCGGCGTTCAGCACCGGTTCTCCCATGTCCACCCTGACACGGCTGACGGCCATTCCGTCCTCCCTGGCCGAAAAAGATGTGGCAGTAAGATCGCTTACCCTCTCCGGCCCCGTTTCAACGTGTATCGACTTCAGCTGGCCGCCGGACAGTATCGTCATGTCCTTCTTGTCTACGATACCTTTATCGTAAACATACTTTGCGACGCATCTTATCCCGTTTCCGCACATCTCGGAATAAGATCCGTCGGAATTGTACATCTTCATCTCACAGTCTGCACCCTCGGCGGGGCAGATGAATATCGCGCCGTCCGACCCGATCCCCTTATGCCTGTCGCTTACCTCTTTCGCGAAAACACTCATGTTTTCAACGGTTTCGGTAAAACAGTCAACATACACATAGTCATTGGAACATCCGTGCATTTTTGTGAATTTCATGATCCCCATCTCCCCCTTTTTCACAAAATACTATAAATTTCGGCCTGTCAAACAGCCGGCAGTCCCAGCCGGCACACATTCCGGAATCTTCTACAGGCTTTGCAGAAGATGCATCAGCTCATCAGGCGAAAACTCATACGCTTTGCCGCAGAACTGGCATTTCAGCTCCGCCGGAACACCTTCGGCTGCCAGAGAAGCTATCTCTTCCCGGCCGAGGCTTATCAGGACCTTTTCGACCCTTGCCCGGTCGCAGCCGCACTTAAACCCGGTCGGTATAGTATCAAGTATCAGAAGATCCTTATCTCCCAATATATCACCGAGAATATCCGAAGGCGTAATCCCGGCCTCAAACATGGAAGTCACGGAAGGCATCGTGGAAAGCTTTTCCGTAAGAGAATCCAGAATGTCCGGATCCGCGCCGGGCAGCGCCTGTATTATAAAGCCCCCTGACTGCCTGACCGTGTTGTTCTTATCCATAAGAACCCCGAGAGCCACTGCAGAGGGAACCTGCTCACTTGTCGTAAAATAATATGCTATGTCTTCTGCTATCTCTCCCGATACGAGCTCGACCTGGCCCACATAAGGGTCTTTCAGGCCCATATCCCGGATGACGGTCAGGGTCCCTGCGCCCACAGCGCCTGCCACATCAAGCTTCCCGAATCTGTTCGGGGGAAGCATCACACCCGCTTCAAGAGGGTATCCTTTTACATTTGCCGAGGCATCCGCCGTGACCGTAAGCCCCCTCATCGGACCGTTACCGCGTATCTGCAGGGTCAGCAGGTCACCTTCCGCCTTCAGCATGCTCCCCATCATTGCTCCCGCGGTCAGAAGACGTCCGAGGGCGGCCGTTACGACCGGCGATGTATCATGGCAGGACCTCGCATATTCCGCCAGATCCCTTGTAAAAGCACAGAAAGCCCTTACTGTCCCATTTGCAGCAGTTGCCCTTATGATGTGGTCACTCATCTCATTTCCTCACTCAGGCGGCGATCCCAAACCATGCGCCAAAGCCCAGGGCACATATTATGCTGACAATTATGCCCGCAAGCGCCACTCCGCACATTACCGCCACTATGCTCTCCTTAAAGTCCATATCAAGTATGGATGCCGCAAGCGTCCCAGTCCATGCACCGGTTCCGGGAAGCGGTATCCCCACAAAGAGCATGAGTGCCACGAACAGGCCCCTTCCGGCCTTTGATTTCAGTTTTTCCCCGCCCTTATGGCCTTTTTTCAGGCAGAACGAGAAGAATTTGCCTATGACGGGCTTCTCGGCGCCCCACTCAAGGACCTTCCTCGCAAAGAAAAAGATCAGCGGCACCGGAAGCATGTTTCCGACCGCGATCAGTATATATCCGAGAAGCAGGCTGAACGACGGATCATCCGCCTTAAACCCGTATGCAAACGGTATGGCCCCTCGAAGTTCGATAAGCGGGACCATAGAGATAAAGAAAACTATAAGATAATATGTGAATGTAGTCATGTTCTTCCTCGTTTACTGTTTTTTCTGCCGGCCGGATACCGGTTCACGTCTTTTCGCCGGACATATCCCGTATCTCATCGACCGCCTCCATCAATGCGTGCATCTGCTCATCGGTTCCGACCGAAATACGGAGCCAGTCCTTAAGCCTCGGTTTATCCCACCATCTGACGTAGATGCCGCGCTCCCTGAGCTTTCTGAAAAGCTCTCGTGCGCTTATCCCGGACGGTCTGGCAAACAGGAAGTTCGTCTTTGAATCCGTGACCGTAAATCCGCGTTTCCTAAGTTCCTCCGCCGACTGCTCCCTCGTCCTTACCACCGAAGCGACCGTCTTCTCAAAGTATTCCCCGTCGGAAAGCGCCGCCACACCCAGTTCTATGGTCAGTCTGTTCATCGTGTATGAATTGAAGGAATACTTTGCGTCATTGAGATACTTTATGAGCCTGCTGCATCCGAACGCATATCCGATGCGCATACCCGCAAAAGAACGGGATTTGGAAAAAGTCCTGATCACCATGAGGTTGTCATATTTTCTGATGAGCGGAAGCGCTGTATGGCCTCCGAAATCAACATATGCCTCGTCCACTATAACGACGCTTCCGGGGTTTGCTGAGACTATCTCCTCGATGAACGCTATGTCATCGGGTTCTGAAATCCCCGTAGGCGCATTGGGATTGGCGATCACGATCCCTCCGTTAGGCCGTTTATAATCACTGAGCCGCATATGAAAATCATCATCAAGAGGACACAGTTCATATGGTATCCGGAACAGGTCCGCCCAGACATCATAGAAGGAATATGTAATATCGGCAAAAAGGACCGGCTTATCCGAATTAAAGAACGTAAGAAAAGCCATGGCGAGCACATCATCGGACCCCACGCCGGTAAACACCTCATCGCCCGAAAAGCCGTAATGATCCGCGATCGCATCACGAAGCGGTGCCGCATCCGCGGGCGGATAAAGCCTCAGCGAGGACGCATCATATGATTTCAGCACCTCAAAGACCAGCGGTGACGGCGGATACGGGTTTTCGTTTGTATTAAGTTTAATGACTTTCTGCCCGTCTTTGGGCTGTTCACCCGGCACATAGGGGGTGACGCGCCTGACATTGTCTTCCCAGTTCATATCGTTCCTCAGATAAGCCCGAGCTCTCCGGCCAGCTTTTCGAATCCCGGAAGAGAACCCTTCACGGTCTCATAAGATACACAGTATGCTATCCTGACGTAACCCGGGCACATGAAGGTTGAGCCCGGCACCATAAGGATGTTGTATTTTTTTGCCATGCTGACGAACTCTTTTTCGTCATCAATGGGCGATTTCAGGAACAGGTAAAATGCTCCCTCGGGCTTCATGCACGAAAATCCGAACTTTGTAAGCCCCTCATAGAGCGTATTCCTGTTGCGCTCATAAAATGAAACGTCGGTAACGCAGTCAACGCACTTTTCGATCACGAACTGCATGAGCGACGGCGCATTGACAAATCCAAGTATCCTGGTCGCAACCCCAAGCGCCGACATCAGCTCAGCAAAACCGTCAACGGAAGACGGAACGGCCAGATAACCTATCCTCTCGCCGGGAAGCGAGAGCGATTTGCTGTATGAATATCCGACTATCGTGTTGCGGTAGCTGTCCGGAACCCACGGGACCACTGCCCCGTCATAGGCAAGTTCCCTGTAGGGCTCATCGGTAACGAGATAGATCGTCCTGTTATATTCCTTCTGCTTCTTCTCAAGAATCTCCCCAAGCCTGTCAAGGGTGTCCTTTGAATAAATAACGCCTGTTGGGTTATTAGGGGAATTCACAATAACGCATGCGGTTTTATCGGTAATCTTCCGCTCAAATTCGGCAAGATTCGGCTGGAACATTTCGGTATCAGGTGTTATTATAACCATCTTCCCGTCATAGTTTGCGACATAATTGTTATACTCACCGAAGTATGGTGCGAACGCTATGACTTCATCACCGGGATTGAGCACGGCCCGAAATACGACATTGAGTCCGCCTGCTGCCCCAACGGTCATGACTATATTGGACTTGTCATAGGAAGTTCCGAACCGTCTGTTGAGAGAATCCGCGACCGCTGACCTTACACCGTCATGTCCGATATTGCTCATATATCCGTGAAGCCTTACGCTGTCCGTATTCTTTACTATATCTATAATGGCGGAATTCACATCCGCGGGCGCGGGCACGTTCGGGTTGCCGAGTGAGAAATCGAAGACATTCTCCTCTCCGTACTTTTCGGCCATCTGCCTTCCTTCTTCAAACATCGCCCTTATGACAGAGCTGCCTTTTACAAGGCCTTCCATTTTTTTCGATATCATCGTCTTTCCTCCGAAACCGTCAGTGCGGGCGCTTGTCAGCGGGGTCCTTGCTGTAGTCGAACATCAGGGAACGGAGCCTTGTAAGCGCAGTAGCAAATATCCTCTCCTCTACCCCGGCAGTCCACATCACAGCCCTGGTCTGCCCCTCGAGCACATATCTGCTCATTATACCGCGGAACAGGTCGATATCCCTAAGCGTCGCCGATCCCATGGCAATGCGCTCCGCATTGGCATCCGGCATCCTCCATCTGCGGTATATATACGGATAATTCCTATTGATGAACTTGGTAGTCTTTATCTCCTTGACAAAAGCCAGGAGTGTCGGATCATAAACAGGCACCGGGATTACCTTGTTCTCCCCGTCTCCCTCGTAATACTTCTGACCGGCATCTGCACCCTTTTTTTCAAAAAAGGGAAGATATTTCAGTAGCTTTACGAGATCATCCTTGTATTCTTCTATTATCTGTTCCTTCAGATTCGCTTCCTGTCCGTACATGTCATCATCCCTATAAATCCTTGATTTTATTGCAAATGTAAACCTTTCTTATTATAATGATATAAGTGTCAAAAGTCAAAACAAGATAGAGGTTTCCGGTTGAAAACACAGGCTTATATAGATCCGGATCTGGATAGGCTTCCGATCCGCCAGAAGATAATGGAATATACGGCACTTTTCTTCGTTTCAACCATTCATCTTCTGCTGTTCTCACTTTGGACAAGCCCATTCTACCGTCTCTGGTACGGCTGTGATGCAAGCTTCTTCACCCTCGTCGGGCGCGGGATATTAAACGGCAGGATCCCATACCGCGATTTTTTCGACCTCAAGGGGCCCTATTTTTTCTTCATACAGGCCGCCGGCCAGCTCATGGCCCATGACAGGCTCGGTGCCTTCCTGATCCAGATACCCTTTGCCTTCGCTTCGGTCATACTGATATATGAGATATGTCTTCTCTTCATATCGAAGAAAAAGGCTCTGTTCGTGCTTGCCGTCTATCTCTGGGGCAATATCACCACCCTTTGGGGCGGAAACACGCTGGAGGAGTTCGCCCTTCCGCTTTCCTTAGCCTGCCTGTATGCGATACTATATGTTGTCAGGCAGAAAGGTTCGTTCAATGATGTCCCGTTCATGACGGTCGCCGTGCTCGGCTTATGCCTCGGCGTGGATGTCTTCTCAAAGATAAGCGTATCGGCTCCGATACTCGGTATCGCGGCCGCGGTTCTGTTCGGAAACCTTGCATCACGAAGCATCGGAAAATTCTTCCGTAACATGCTTGCCCTGCTTTTGGGACTTTTGGCCGCCGCCGGGCCTGTGATCCTATACTTCGGCCTGAACGGGGCTCTTTCCGATATGATCTTCTGCGTGTTCTCCCTCGGATTTTCACGGGGAACCGATTATTACGAGACCTTCGGCATCACCTGGGAGCTTAAGCTTTCTGGATGCGTTTTCGCCTTTGTTTTTGCCATTCTCCACCGCGACCGGATGAAAAAAGAGGTCTCGATACTGATAATGGCGATGTCTGCGGCCACCTGGCTGCTTCTTCATCTCGGAACCCCGTATTACTATTACTTCACAACAGTGTATCCCGCACTTCTTCTTGCCCTGATTATGTTCCTGAAGGTTTATGATCCGATCATACTGTTTGAAAACTGGAAACAGGCCGTTGTTATCGCCCTTTTCTTCATTTATCTGTGCTATTATGTTCCGTCAGGGCTTGATACGGTCCGGACAGTTATTTATGACAGGGATTCCGAGGCTGCCCTCGATTATCAGAGAAATGCCACCGATATAGGCGCCCTGATACCCGAATGTGACCGCGACAGCGTTTTTTCGTTCATGATAGACATGCAGATGTTCGAAGCAAATGACATCATTCCCTGCTGCAGATATGTCGTCAATCTGCCGTATTTCATAGAGTTGTATCCCGATGCGCTCACCGACATACTCGGCATGCTTGAGGATTCACCTCCGAAGTGGCTCATAATCGGGGATGATTTTCAGGAAAATCTGCCTGAGATATACGACAGTGTGAACGCCAAATACGATTGTATCTACGAAAATCCTGCCGGGCGGCTTTTCCTCCTGGCCGAATGAATATATAATTGATAACATGAAAAAACCGATCAGGATCGTATATAAGATGCAGTCAAGCATGGCTGCAAACATAATAGGCTCGATACTGCTTCTCGTCGTGGTCTTCGGACTGGCCAGCATCACAGCGGGATTTGCCAGTTTTACCGAGGCATTTAAAAAAGAGGCCTCTACGACCACGTTTCACATGGCCGACACCGCTGCTATGCTCGTTGACGGAGACTATCTCGAGGACTATCTCGCCGGAGAGCGGGCTGATGAATACAGCATGACGAGGCGTTATCTCAATAAATGCTGTCAGAAGCTCGGGGTTTCCCTGATCTATGTCATCGTTGTCGACACGAGCGACTACGGGCGCTTTAAGTCAGTCTTCAATGCGGTGGACAACACCGTTGACGATTCACACTATGTCGAATGGGAGCTCGGGCATGAGCAGGATACCACAAACGAAAAGTACCGGGAAAAGTATAAGGCCATATACGAGGACGGCAGTCCCTGCGAGACCATCTATCGGGTAAGGGATCTGGGCGGCATGAATCCCCACATCACCACGATGGTCCCGGTAAAGGATGACAGCGGCACAGTCAGGGGGATCCTGTGCGTCCAGCGTCCAATGAGCGAATTCTACAAGGCAAGAAAGCCCTATGTTATCACTACTGCCATTGCCGCCGCCATCATCGCCCTGATATCTTCCGTGATAGCCGTCATATATATCAGGCTGCAGTTCGTCAAACCGATAAGAAAGGTCGCGGCGGAAGCCATACGCTTCGCGCATGAGAACACCATCACAGAACCGCTCGGTTCACTAAGCAGTTTCAAGGAGCTCTCAGGCCTGTCGCAGTCGATAGACACCATGGAGCATGACATGGTCAGCTATATCGACAATCTGACCGCAGTCACGTCAGAGAAGCAGCGGATAGACACCGAGCTTGCCCTGGCAACAAGGATACAGATGAATTCCGTTCCAAACACATTTCCGGCATTCCCGGAGCGGAACGATTTTGACATATACGCGTCAATGTCGCCGGCAAGAGAGGTCGGGGGCGATTTTTACAACTATGTGCTCATAGATGACGACCATCTGGCCATAGTCATCGGTGATGTATCCGGAAAAGGCATTCCTGCCGCTCTCTATATGATGGTGACCAACATCATGGCAACGGAGAGGTCCCGCATAGGTGCTGATCCTGCGGATATACTGACCGGAATGAACCGCACCCTTTGCTCGCGCAACACTCTCGACATGTTCGTGACCGTATGGCTTGGGATAATAGAGCTCTCCACAGGCCTTGTCAGGGCGGCAAATGCCGGACATGAATATCCCGCCGTCATGGACGCGGACGGCTCCTTTGAGCTTCTTATGGACAAGCACGGGCTCGTTGTAGGGGCAATGGAAGAAGCATCATACAAAGGATATGAATTTACCTTAAAGCCCGGCTCAAGACTGTTCATATATACCGACGGAGTCCCCGAGGCAACCGATCCGGACGGCGGAATGTTCGGAAACGAAAGGATGGTCGCCTCGCTCAACAGGCATAAGGACTCAAGCCTCAAAGACCTGCTTGAGAATGTCCGCAAAGATGTCGATGAATTTGTCAGGGGCGCGGAACAGTTTGATGACCTCACAATGCTCTGTTTGGAGTATAATGGATAGATCAGATGGAAAAGGAGAACCAAGACGATGGAAAACGGCAAAGAAACTATCATGATACCACTTAAGGGGCGTATCACCTCCGATAACGCCGCATCCCTTGAACAGGATATGCTCTCAAGGCTTGAGGGGCACGACCGGCCCGCTGTCATACTCGATGCCTCGGCACTCGAGTACATCTCAAGTGCGGGACTTCGCGTCATACTCAGGGTCAAAAAATCATATCCCGACCTGAAGATCACGGAGGCCAGCGCCGAAGTATATGATATCTTCGAAATGACAGGCTTTACCGAGATGATGACCGTCGAGAAGGCATACAGGACCGTCTCTATCGAAGGCTGTGAGGAGATCGGCCGCGGTGCAAACGGCACGATATACCGCATAGACAAGGATAATGTCGTAAAGGTTTATAACAATCCCGATGCCCTTGAAGACATCAAGCATGAACGTGAGGTTGCAAAACTTGCCCTTATCCTTGGGATACCGACCGCTATCTCATATGATGTCGTAAAGGTCGGGAATAGCTACGGATCGGTCTTCGAGCTTCTGAATGCGCAGTCTTTCTCCAAGATACTCTCAAACGAGCCCGACAAGTTCGACTGGTGTGTTGACGAATATGTCGAGATGCTTAAAAAGATCCACGGAACCGTTGTTCCGGCGGGAAAGCTGCCCGACATGAAGGTGACCGCGGACAACTGGGCCTCATTCATGAAGGATCACCTCCCGAAGGAATACGGCGATAAGCTTGCAGCACTCATCAGTGCCATCCCCCATGATGACCATATGATGCACGGGGACTATCATACAAAGAATTTAGAGCTCCAGGATGACGAGGTCCTCATAATAGACATGGACACCCTCGCTGTCGGCCATCCGGTTTTTGAGCTTGCCTCTATGTACAATTCCTTCATCGGCTATTCCGAGTACGATCCCGAAGCGATAAAAGACTTCCAGGGCTTTGACATAGAGACCGGAAAGAAATTCTGGCGCCAATCCCTTGCAGGATACCTCGGTACCGATGACGAGAACAGGCTTAACGAAGTCGAGGACAAGGCCAGGATCATAGGATATGCACGAATGATCCGCCGCTCAATACGGCGTAAGGGACTTGAGAGCGATAAGGGGCGCGCAGAGATCGAACTGTGGAAGAGCGAGCTCACCAAGCTTCTTGACACTTACGATACCCTTCTGTTTTAGGACTTTTTGAAATGAAAACTTACGCAAAGATAGATCTTCATATGCATTCCACCGTATCCGACGGTACGGATACGCCCGAGGAGATACTGAAAAATGCCATTGCATCGGGGCTGGACCTTTTTGCCCTGACAGACCATGATGATGTCAAGGGATGCACGGCCATCATGCCGCTCATAAAACCCGACGGTCCCGCTTTCATAACCGGCGTCGAGTTCTCCTGCAGGGATGATGACGGCAAATATCATATACTCGGATACGGCTATGATCCGGGATCCGAGTCGATCCTGTCAGTTGTCCGGAAAGGCCATAATATCCGCATGGGCAAGCTTGATGCGAGGCTTGACGGCCTGAAGCGTGAATTCGGCTTTGAGTTCTCAAAGGAGGACTGCGATATGCTTCATGCCATCAACAACCCCGGAAAGCCACATATCGGAAACCTCATGACCAAATACGGCTTTTCGGAAAGCAAGCAGGATGCCATAGACAACTATCTAAACAAGCTGAAAGTCCGGTCCGAGCACGTCAGTCCACGCGAAGCAATAGAAGGTATATTGGGTGCCGGAGGGATCCCGGTCCTTGCCCACCCCGCCTATGGGAGCGGCGACCAGCTGATACTCGGGGATGACATGGACATGCGGCTTAAAAAGCTCGTGGAATACGGCCTTAAGGGGATGGAGGTCTTCTACTCCGGATTCACCGATAAGCTGATAAAGGGCATGCACGATTTTGCGGAGCGCTATGGGCTTTATATGACGGCCGGAAGTGACTACCACGGCAGCAACAAACTTGTGGCGATGGGCGACACCGGACTTACAGGAACTTTTGATGACTGGCCCGAGGGCCTGAAAGATTTCATAAAAAAAATGGCATGAGAAATGCCATTTTTTTATGATCTTTAGTTGTTTTATATGTCAGCCCTTGACCGAGCCTAATGCCACTCCGCCGACGATAAACCTCGACAGGCAGAGATATACGATGATGACAGGGAATATCGAGAACGCTATCGTAACATATACCTGGCCCATGTCAAATTTCAGAAAGTCAGCGCTTCGAAGCTGGGCAATGAGTATCGGCAGCGTTTTCTTCTTGTCGTCATGCAGGATCAGTGCCGGAGTGAAGTAATTGTTCCAGTTGAACACGAACGTGAAGATGAGCTGTACCGCTATAGCAGGCTTCATCATCGGAAGCGATATCGTGTTAAATGTCCGGACCTCGTTAGCTCCATCGATCCTTGCCGCCTCTACGATCGCATGCGGAAGTGTGCTCTCCATATACTGCTTCATGTAGTAGAAAGTCGCGGGAGCAGCGATCGTCGGAATGATGAGCGGTATGAAGCTGTTCTCAAGCTTTATCCCCTGGACCAGCTTGATGAAACCGAGTGCCGTAACCTGCGTGGGTATCATCATTACCGCAAGTATGAATGTGAAGATCGCTTTTTTGGCCTTAAAGTCATACACATGGATCGCATATGCCGTCATCGTCGAGAAATAAACACTCAGTACCGAAGCACATGCAGCGATTATGAACGAGTTGAGCATTCCCCTTGCTATGGGCTGCGTTCCGTTTACGACACCCTGCCAGTTCTTCAGCAGATACTTGCCGGGTATGAGCGTGAATCCCCTTGCAAGATCCGAATGCGCACGGCTGGCATTGACGAACAGGATGTAGAACCAGAACAGGCACAGGACCGTAAGGAGGATCAGCACCACATAAGCTATTATCCGTCTGACGGTTAAACCTAAACCGCCCTCAACACTGTATTCTTTGTCTTGTCTCATTCAGGTCCACCTCCTTAATTCTTATTCCTGTTGCGTTTGGGCTTGACTTCATCCACATTGTCCTGAACAGAGAACTTGTATACGATAAGGCTCAGGATTCCGGTGATGATGAACAGGAATACCGAAAGCGCACCGGCCATACCGAAGTTCTTTGAATACAGGTGGTTGTTCAGGTACATTATGAGCGTCATGGACATTCTGACGGGATTGCCCTTGCCGTTTGTCAGGACCTGAGGAACATCGAACATCTGCAGTCCGCCGATGAGTGATGTTATCATAACGTAGAGAAGTATCGGACGAAGCAGCGGGAGGGTGATCCTGAAGAACACCTGCGTAGATGTCGCGCCGTCAACCTGCGCCGCTTCAAAAAGGGAACCGTCGATGCCGAGCATTCCAGCCATCAGAAGGATCGTCGTATTACCGAACCACATAAGGAAGTTCATGAACGCTACCAGTCCGCGCGATCCCGCCGCATGCTCAAGGAACTTATACGGCTCGGAAATGAGTCCCATATTGATCATCGTTGTGTTTATGGGGCCTGAATCGGCAAACAGCGTAAAGAACAGCATTGCAAACGAAGCCGCCATGATAAGGTTTGGAAGGTAGATGACCGTCTTGAAAAATCCGGCGGCCCTGATGCGGAGTCTTGCATCAGAAAACCATGCTCCAAGAAGGAGTGAAAAGAATATCTGGGGAACAAACCCGAGAACCCACATGATAAGCGTATTCTGGGTATACTTTATGAGATCTCCGTTGGTCACGATCTCCTTATAGTTCGCAAGTCCGACAAAATTGGGACCTATCTGCTTAAGACCCGATAAATAGTTCTCAAAAAAACTGTTGTAGATCGTTGTGAACAACGGAACCAACTGGAAGATCAGATAAACTACGATAAATGGGATCAGGAAGATATAACCCCATTTGTTATACCTTACGACCCGGCTCTTGCCTTTTTTCGGCGTATTTGCCATTATGATGTCCCTCCTTCTCCTGGTTTTTCATTAGCATGAGCTTATCCGGCGCAACGATCTTCGATCGTACTTCATGCATTTCCGTCAGATAAACCCGTGCATATTATAGCATAATAAACTACTGCAAACACGTGATTTTCGATAAAGAAAGCGCCTGCCCACTAATAGGCAGGCGCTTTTCCTATCACTTTATCAATAATGCGGATATTGATTACTGTGTAAGCTCAGGATACTTCTCGATAACGCTCTTGTAGAAGTTATCAAGTGCCTCTTCATATGAAGCG
This sequence comes from Lachnospiraceae bacterium, assembly GCA_024698075.1. Taxonomy (GTDB): domain Bacteria; phylum Bacillota; class Clostridia; order Lachnospirales; family Lachnospiraceae; genus UBA2868. Next base: position 4,733 of record JAILRP010000021.1, on the reverse strand, counting down.
TTGCCGTTGAAGTAATCCTTCATAGCGTTCTGGAAGCTCTCGTTGCATCCCTGGTCATATGCTGACAGGTTTGAAAGATCGATCTTCTCAGCACCTTCCATGTACATAGGAAGAGGATTCTGTCCGCCAAGGATCTTTGATGTATAATCGGAAGCTGCCATCTCAGCCATAGCCTTCTTGTTGTTTGCGAAGTCGTCATCCTGCTGAACGATCTCTTTCATAACGTCTGCATTGCAGGTCATTGTCTTCATGATGTCACCAACAAGAGTCGGGTTATCTGTGCCTGCTGCTCCGCAGATCCATGTGCCGCCCCAGAAGAATGACTGAGGACCTACGCATGCGCCCCAACCACCGTCGATACCAACGGAACCTTCCTGGTCACATGACATTGAGAAGTTGATGAACCAAGCGGGACCAAAGTATGCAAATACCTTACCATCCTTGAAGAAGCCCTTTGACCAGTCGTCTGACCACAGATCATGTGTTCCTGCTTCGCCGGCATCTACGAGAGCCTTGGAATCGTTAACCCAGTTCTCGATGTTCTTGTCGATATTGATCTTGTTGCCGTCAACCCACTTGGATGTAACGTTGTTTGAGTATACACGATATGTATCGTTAACTGATGAGCATGCCTGATAGCCGGCATCTTTAAGCTTGTCAGCCGTAGCCTTGAAAGCTGCCCAATCCTTAACTGCTTCCTGAACATCAGCAGGATCGTCTGAACCAAGGACTTCCTTAGCGATCTCCCTGTTATAGAACATGATCGCAGGACATCCCTGCCATGATGTACCCTTCTGAACGCCGTTTGAATCTGTTACAATCTTCTTGGTGTAGTCATACTGCTCAGCAAGGTCAGCATCTGTAAGGCCAAAATCAGCTACGTTAACCGTGTAGTCTGTATCAACATACTTAAGAGCGTAGTCAGCCTCAACAAGGAAGAGGTCGATCTTCTCATCTGCAGCTGCATCTGCCTGTGCAAGAAGTGCTGCATCAAGGTTGTTCTGGTATGCATTGTTCTCGTTAGGAGTGATGTTCCACTTAACATCAACATCACCGATCTTACCTGTTGTTCCGTCTACTTCTTCGTATCCGGGATAGTGAGCTGTAATACGGCTCTTGAACTCTTCATTCCAACAATAAATGTTGAGAACCTTTCCTTCATCACTTGCAGGAGCTTCTTCCTCTGCAGGAGCTGCTTCTTCTGCAGGTGCTGCTTCCTCTGCGGGTGCTTCTTCCTCTGCGGGTGCTTCTGCTGCAGGAGCGGGTGCTGCTGCCTGTGAGCCACAGCCTGCTAACATTGCAGCTACCATAGCCGTTGCAAGTAAAGTGCTAAGTACTTTTTTCTTCATTACTCGTTTTCCTCCCTTTTTAATGAATGAAAAATGAATTTGATTCCGATAAAGTTTCCTTAATCGTTTTCGTAAATGTAGTATATTGCAATAATTATAGTTTTGCAACCCCTTTTTGACATTTTTATTGGGCAATATTTACATTTTGGGTAAAACATTCAAGAAATTGAATCGGATTTTGTCAACTTTGTTCAAGAAAATTACTTAAAATCCTTAAAGGTTTTCGTGAACAAAGTATGAACGGCGTGTTAACCCGAAGTTAACACGCCGTGAATATACCGTAAATAAAGAGCTGTCAGACACGTAATATAAACGAAATGTCAACATCTAATATCCGCGTCCGGCCTTTCCCAGATCCGAATGATCTATCCGGCCCATTCTATACCGGGATATGAACAAGCATATATACCGCATCCGGATACAGCGTATGGAGATAGTACATACGCGTGCCGTCCACATACCACTGATTGGAGAAAGTCTGGTCAAACTCACATGCATTGAGAAGCGTTACCGCTCCGTTCGGCAGAAGCGCCAGCATTCCAGGAACACATCCCGCACGGTTTCTTGCAAGTATCTCATAGTTCATCGGTACCGCAAGCGAAGGACACGGATAATAGCCTATCCCGTTCGTAAAAGTTCCAATCTCCAGCCCGAATGCATCTCCGGGTGCATATCCGAGTGCAGTCGCGGCACTTGTGAGGATCGCCTTTGAACGGGGATCTGCCGTTGAAACCTTGGAATAAGGAAGAGCACATCCGTTGCTGTATGTATTGGTTGCCAGATATTGGTTGCATCCGCTGTAATATGTATTGTGGCAGTGCTCGAAGTGATTGCAGAAATAGACTCCCTGAATGGACGCTATCTCCATACCCAGATTCACTTTTCTGGGAATCTCATTGCCGATGTCAATGTTCAGCATCGTTCCGTTGTTCTTTACCGGCCCCGGTACGATGTTAACGATATTTGCACAGTATGCCGGAACGGCAAAACCGATGCTAAGAACACCAACAAGAACTGCAGCACATAACCGTCTCATCTTTTTTCTCATCTGATACCCCACCCTTCTTTTTTAACCGGCTCTGTCAGCCTTTGAGATCTCTGGACTGTCTGTCCATGTCTTCTACTACTATATCATATATTTCGCCAAGCGACCTGCAATATTCCAAAACAAGCCAGGGTTCGTTGGTATGGTAATGAAGCTTTACTATCGCCTTCTCCCCGAAAGCATCCTCTCCGGAGTCCCCGGCAACTACCATTGAGTCACCTTTGAAAGTCTCAATGATGTGATCCCTTATCTCATCAACAAGATCATCGGCCACATCATCGGCGTCTTCACCTTCTTTTATATAGTGGTCCAGCAAAAGCTGTGTGTCATATCTGAATTCTATTGTTTCCATAACCGCTCCTTGATCCTCATATTTTATCGGGTTCCGGATATTCGGTCCCGAAAGTCTCAACAGTCACCGACTTCATTACCTGCGGCCTTTCCGGCCTGTCGGAATAATCCGTTGCAACGGTCGCTATCGCATCTACAACATCCTGGCCTTCCGTGATCTTACCGAATGCGGCATACTCGCCGTCAAGATGCGGGCTCGTTTCATGCATGATGAAAAACTGTGATCCCGCAGAATCAGGCATCATGCTGCGTGCCATTGAGAGAACGCCCTTTGTATGCTTCAGGCCGTTCTTAAAGCCGTTGCTTGCAAATTCACCCTTTATTGAATATCCCGGGCCTCCCATTCCGGTTCCCTCGGGATCGCCTCCCTGGATCATGAATCCGGGGATCACCCTGTGAAATATCAGTCCGTTATAAAATCCCTTCTTTATAAGGGAGATAAAATTGTAAACGGACTGCGGGGCAACATCCGGATATAATTCGGCCTTAAACGTGCCGCCGTCTTCCATAACAAATGTGACTATCGGATTTTCTGCCATGTCATGTCTCTCCTTTTTCTTGTCAGCCGTCTGTCAATAACGGCCGTCATTTATATTACCATAAATTTCAGGCGCGCTCAAGCAGTGTTATTGCATAAGCCATCCTTTTTCAACGGCTTCGTCCATGCAGGTATCCATCCAGGCATAAACCTCCGGCATGAATTCCCTTACAACGGCCATCCTCTTTTCCACATCGGCCCTTTTCGTCCCATTCAGGGCCCATGTGTGGCCGTCAGTAAGTGTATTGTGCAAAAAAGGCTGTATGCGGTCAAGGCATGCCGCATATTTGGAATCTGCCGTATCCATTGCGTCGAATTCTTCCCATAGCGACCGAATCTTCCTTCCCTGTTCCTCGGGAAGCTGTGAAAACAGCCTGTCTGCGGCTGCTTTTTCCCTATCTTCCTTATCTGCGTTTCCGGCAGAGTCATACGCAAACGTATCACCTGCGTATATCTCCACCAGATCGTGCACAACGCACATTTGAACAGCCCTTCCGACATCTGCCGGTTCTTTGGCATATTCAGTGAACAGGAGGGCCATTACCGCTATATGCCAGGAATGCTCCGCATCATTTTCCCTTCGGCTTCCATCAACAAGAAGGTTCCTGCGAAGCACCGAAGTCATCTTATCTATCTCCGCCGTGAAGATCAGTTGTGAATCAAGCCTCTTTATTCCGCTGCTTATAAAATCATCCATGCCCATATCCAAACTCCTTTCGGCCGGATTTTATGATACTGTGGCCATTATAGCACCGTACATACCGATATAAAAAGAGAACCCGCAAAACAGGTTCTCGTAATCATTCATTTATGCCGCAGGCCGGGGTCGAACCGGCACGGGTATCACTACCCACGGGATTTTAAGTCCCGGGCGTCTGCCAATTCCGCCACTGCGGCGATTCAAAAGTAACGACCCAGACGGGACTCGAACCCGTGACCTCCGCCGTGACAGGGCGGCGCTCTAACCAACTGAGCCACTGGGCCTTATAGTTTTCAAAACGAGCCCACATTTTTGTGGGCCCTTTGAGTGGACCTTCGGGGACTCGAACCCAGGACCGACCGGTTATGAGCCGGTTGCTCTAACCAACTGAGCTAAAGGTCCGTATTTGTCTTGGCAGAAAATCAATAAGCCAAGATATTTACTGACTCCGACGGGAATCGAACCCGTGTTACCGCCGTGAAAGGGCGATGTCTTAACCGCTTGACCACGGAGCCTGATTCCTTTTTTAAACTCCCCGAGTTGGGCTCGAACCAACAACCCTTCGGTTAACAGCCGAATGCTCTACCATTGAGCTATCGAGGAATGGCTTTAAAAACTAAATACTGATAATGAAGCCTGACACCTTCCTGAAAAAAGCCTTCGACCTATTAGTGGCATTCAGCTGAATGCATTGCTGCACTTACACCCATGCCCTATCTACCTCGTCGTCTTCAAGGGGTCTTATCAATG
>JAILRP010000098.1 GCA_024698075.1 Lachnospiraceae bacterium | reverse complement strand
TGCTTCAAAGAAAGGGGATAATAGGACCGCCATACGATCAATTATCTGGTTGTCCGATGGCTGCATGATGAAAAATCCTTTTAAAGCAGAAAACGGGAGTGGAACTCGAAGTTCCACTCCCACTTTGTCTACAGTCTGAGGGCAGAGGATTTTCTCCTCTGCCCTTTTTATGAGTTCTCGTTCAGCCCGGGCCGGATGACATTATTCCTCCTCATCCATGCCCTCATCGGCTGAATCCTCTTCCATCACTTCTTCGAATTCCTCTTCGAACTCTTCATCCCCGATCGCTTCGAGGCTTTCATCGACCTCTTCCTCTTCGTAGGATTTCTCTTCCACAGTTTCCTCTTTCTTGACTATAAGGCTGTCAGGAAAAGATGTGTCGAGCATTACATTGCGGTACTGCTTCATGCCGGTTCCGGCAGGGATAAGCTTACCGATGATGACATTTTCCTTCAGTCCGATAAGCGGATCGACCTTGCCCTTTATGGCTGCTTCCGTAAGAACCCTTGTAGTCTCCTGGAATGAAGCGGCTGACAGGAACGAGCTCGTTGCAAGGCTAGCCTTCGTGATACCGAGCATGACCTGTTTTGCTTCGACAGGCTTCTTTCCTTCTGCCTCAAGTGCTTCGTTGATATCCTCAAGCTCAAGTGCATCAACGAGTGAGCCGGGAAGAAGATCCGAATCACCGTCATCTTCGATGCGGACTTTCTTCAGCATCTGGCGTACTATGACCTCGATATGCTTATCATTGATCTCAACACCCTGCAGGCGGTATACTCTCTGTACTTCACGGAGCATGTAATCCTGTGCGGCGCGCACGCCTTTGATCTTCAGTATGTCATGAGGGTTGATGGAACCGTCCGTAAGCTCGTCACCGGCCTGGATGTCTACACCCTCTTCTGTGATCTTTGAACGTGATCCGTAAGGTATAAGATAAGTCTTAACCTCACCTGTCTCCTCATTGGTAACTACAACCTCACGCTTCTTCTTCGTATCATGGAATACGGCACGTCCTGCGATCTCGGATATGATAGCAAGGCCCTTCGGCTTACGTGCCTCAAAAAGTTCCTCGACACGGGGAAGACCCTGTGTGATGTCATCACCGGCAACACCGCCCGTATGGAACGTTCTCATCGTAAGCTGCGTACCGGGCTCACCGATCGACTGGGCAGCTATGATACCGACAGCCTCACCGACCTGAACCATCTCACCGGATGCCATGTTTGCACCGTAGCACTTTGAGCAGATTCCGTTATGGCACTTACATGTAAGTATCGTACGGATCTTAATGCCGATCTTTGAATCAAGGACGGGTGTGCCTTCCTCATCAACCGCGTTCCGAAGCACATTTTCGACACGCTTGGGCGTGATCATGTGATTCTTCTTGACAAGAACGTTTCCGTCGGCATCGAGTATATCATCTGCCGCGTATCTTCCAAGGATACGGTCCTTGAGAGTCTCTATGACTTCTTTTCCGTCTGCGAAAGCCTTAACATACATTCCGGGGATCTCATTCCTCTTCTCCGAGCAGTCCTGCTCACGGATGATGAGTTCCTGCGAAATATCAACAAGCCTTCTTGTAAGGTAACCCGAGTCTGCTGTACGCAGAGCCGTATCCGACAGACCTTTGCGGGCACCGTGTGCGGACATGAAGTACTCCAGAACGTCGAGGCCTTCCCTGAAATTCGACTTGATGGGAAGCTCGATCGTCTTACCTGTCGTATCAGACATCAGTCCACGCATGCCGGCAAGCTGCTTGATCTGCTTGTTTGAACCACGGGCACCGGAATCGGCCATCATGTAGATGTTGTTGTACTTGTCAAGCCCGTCGATAAGCTCCTTGGTAAGGCTTTCATCGGTGGTCTTCCATGCATTGATGACTCCGTCGTGTCTCTCCTCTTCAGTGATGAGACCACGCCTGTAATTCTTCGTTATCTTTTCAACCGTCGTCTGTGCCGCATCGAGCATGCTCTGCTTTGCGGCGGGAACGGTCATGTCCGAAATGGAAACCGTCATTGCAGCCTGGGTTGAGTACTTATATCCCATTGCCTTGATGTCGTCAAGAACCTCCGCGGTCTTTGTAGCGCCGTGGTTGTTTATGACTTTCTCAAGTATCTTCTTAAGATGTGATTTTCCTACATGGAAATCTATCTCAAGCCTGAGTGCGTTTTCGGGATCTTCCCTGTTTACAAAGCCGAGATCCTGGGGAAGTATCTCATTGAAGATGAGCCTTCCGAGTGTCGTATTGATGACACCGTTCACCGTTTTTCCGTCAGAAAGCGTCTTGGAGCGTCTGACGTTGATCGGCTGATGAAGGGTGATCTCCTGATTTTCATATGCAAGGAGAGCCTGATTCATCGAATCATAGTATCTTCCGAGAATATCAACCATCTCACATACGATCCATCTGTCACGCTCGGGATCGATGTTGACCCTGATGAGAGTGTCGCGCTCAAGAGGGATATCCTTTAAGCTGTCAACGCTCTTTCCGGCCTTGACTGCTTTTGCCTTGGCCTCCTGGTATGCGTAAAATGCCTTTCCGACAGACTCAATGAATCCGTCACGGATGCTCTCCCTCTTGGCCTTTGCTTCATCAATGGCGGCCTTGTCCTTCTTGGCGGACTTATTATCCTTATCGGAAGACATCTCATCTATGAGGGCATTGAGTTCCTTGATCTCCTTCTTGGCTGCCTGTGCCTCTTCCTCCGTTGCAGGGAAGCTTATAGCCGGCTCGCCTTCGAAATCGGGATCCTTTGAGAGGTCCCTCATCTTCTCCATCGTAAGATAGTAGATACCAAGTACCATATCCTGTGAAGGAACAGCAACGGGTCCGCCGTCTGAAGGCTTCAGAAGGTTGTTGGGCGAAAGCAGGAGGAACCTGCACTCTGCCTGTGCCTCAACCGAAAGGGGAAGATGCACTGCCATCTGGTCACCGTCGAAGTCCGCATTGAAAGCGGTACATACGAGCGGGTGAAGCTTTATTGCCTTACCTTCAACAAGAATGGGCTCAAACGCCTGGATACCGAGCCTGTGAAGCGTAGGAGCACGGTTCAGCATTACGGGATGTTCTTTGATGACATCCTCGAGCACGTCCCATACCTCGGGGCGCAGACGCTCTACCATCTTCTTGGCGTTCTTAATGTTATGTGCCGATTTATTGGCAACAAGCTCCTTCATGACGAAGGGCTTGAAAAGCTCTATGGCCATTTCCTTGGGCAGGCCGCACTGGTATATCTTAAGTTCGGGACCGACAACGATGACCGAACGTCCCGAATAGTCAACACGCTTTCCGAGAAGGTTCTGACGGAAACGTCCCGATTTACCCTTCAGCATGTCTGAGAGCGATTTGAGCGGTCTGTTGCCGGGACCCGTTACCGGACGTCCGCGGCGGCCGTTATCGATAAGGGCGTCAACCGCTTCCTGGAGCATCCTCTTCTCATTGCGGACAATGATGTCGGGCGCGCCGAGCTCAAGAAGCCTCTTCAGTCGGTTGTTCCTGTTGATGATCCTTCTGTAAAGGTCATTAAGGTCTGAAGTTGCAAACCTTCCGCCTTCAAGCTGTACCATGGGGCGAAGATCGGGAGGGATGACCGGGATGACATCCATTATCATCCACTCGGGCTTGTTTCCCGATTCACGGAAAGCCTCGACCACCTCGAGTCTCTTGATGATCTTTGCCTTCTTCTGTCCCGTGGATTCCTCGAGCTGTGATTTGAGCTCTTCGGCTTCCGCGTCAAGGTCGATGTCCATCAGGAGCTCTTTGATCGCTTCCGCACCCATGCCTACACGGAACTTGCCCGGGCCATACTCTTCGTATTCTTTCTGATATTCGGCTTCCGTAAGCACCTGCTTGCGCTTAAGATCGGTAGCCATCGGATCGAGAACGATGTAGTTCGCAAAATAGAGAACCTTCTCAAGCGTTCTCGGTGACAGGTCGAGGATAAGACCCATGCGGCTCGGTATTCCCTTGAAATACCAGATGTGTGAAACCGGTGCCGCAAGTTCAATGTGTCCCATACGTTCACGGCGCACATTGGCTTTTGTGACCTCAACTCCGCAACGGTCACAGATGACACCTTTATAACGTATCTTCTTGTATTTGCCGCAGTGGCATTCCCAGTCCTTAGCCGGACCGAAAATCCTTTCACAGAACAGACCGTCTTTCTCGGGCTTAAGTGTTCTGTAATTGATCGTTTCAGGCTTCCTGACCTCACCCCTTGACCACTCTTTGATCTTTTCCGGTGAAGCAAGTCCTATACGGATCGCATCAAAGGTTAAAGGCTCGTAAGCTTCTTTATTATGTTCTGCCATTTTCTGCTCCTTTACGAAAAGTATTGGCTCTTATCATTCCTCAGAGTCGTCGTAGCTTTCATCAAAGTCTTCGGATCCTTCATAATCATCATCGGATCCCTCTTCGATATCAACAAGATCTCCGCTCTCTGCGTCGAATTCCTGCGTGCTATATCCGCTCTTCGAGAAGTCTTCATCCTTTCGGTAATCCTTGAAGTCTCCTTCGAGCACCGAACGCATGTCTGTCTCGCCGTAGTCAACGGTCTCTTTTATCTCTACTTCCGTATTATCATCCTTAAGAACGCGCACATCCAGGCATAGTGACTGAAGCTCTTTAAGAAGCACCTTGAACGACTCGGGAATGCCGCCCTCCGGAATGTTGTCGCCTTTGATGATCGCCTCGTATGTCTTGACACGTCCGATGACGTCATCCGACTTAACGGTCAGGATCTCCTGCAGCGTATACGAAGCACCGTATGCCTCAAGTGCCCACACTTCCATCTCTCCGAAACGCTGGCCGCCGAACTGTGCCTTTCCTCCGAGAGGCTGCTGGGTGACAAGTGAGTACGGTCCCGTTGAACGGGCATGTATCTTATCATCTACGAGATGGTGGAGCTTAAGGTAATGCATGTGTCCGATCGTGACCGGATTGTCAAAATACTCTCCGGTACGTCCGTCACGCAGCCTTACCTTTCCGTCTCTGGATATCGGCACACCCTTCCATACGGATCTGTGGTCCCTGTTCTCCGACAGATATTCGAAAACTTCGGGAAGAAGCTCTTCCTTGTGGAGGCTTTCGAACGTTACGGCTGTTTTATCATCTGCTTCCTTTGCATCAAAAGGAAGATTGACGTAATCATTTGCAAGGTCAAGCGTATCCATGATATCGTCCTCGTCCGCGCCGTCAAATACGGGGGTCGAGATATTGAACCCGAGCGCCTTTGCCGCAAGCGACAGATGTATCTCAAGTACCTGACCTATGTTCATACGCGAAGGAACGCCAAGAGGATTAAGCACTATATCGATCGGACGTCCGTTCGGAAGATAAGGCATATCCTCAACAGGCAGCACGCGTGAAACAACACCTTTGTTACCGTGACGGCCGGCCATCTTGTCGCCGACGGATATCTTTCTCTTCTGGGCGATATATATCCTGACGGATTTGTTGACTCCGGGCGGAAGTTCGTCACCGTTCTCCCTTGTGAATACCTTTGCGTCAACGATGATGCCGTATTCACCGTGAGGAACCTTAAGAGATGTATCTCTGACCTCTCTGGCCTTCTCACCGAATATTGCGCGCAGCAGCCTTTCCTCTGCGGTAAGCTCCGTCTCACCCTTGGGAGTGACTTTTCCGACAAGGATATCGCCTGCGCGGACTTCAGCACCGATGCGGATGATACCGTTCTCGTCAAGGTCCTTAAGTGCATCCTCACCGACACCGGGTACATCCCTTGTTATCTCTTCGGGACCGAGCTTCGTATCTCTGGCCTCTGCCTCATGTTCCTCAATATGAACGGATGTATATACATCCTCCTGCACGAGCCTTTCCGACAGAAGAACTGCGTCCTCGTAGTTGTATCCTTCCCATGTCATGAATGCAATGAGAGGATTTTTTCCAAGTGCCATCTCACCGTTCGCGGTAGACGGTCCGTCGGCTATGACCTGTCCGGCCTCTACATGGTCACCCTTATCGACTATGGGCTTCTGGTTGTAGCAGTTAGACTGGTTTGAACGCAGGAACTTTGTAAGATGATATGTTTCCGTCGTCTTATCGTCATTCTTTATGACGATCTCGTCCGAAACCGAACTTACTACCGTACCTGACTTTTTGGCAACTACACATACGCCCGAGTCGACCGCAGCCTTGGGCTCCATTCCCGTTCCGATCACGGGAGCCTCCGTTTTAAGGAGGGGAACCGCCTGACGCTGCATGTTCGAACCCATAAGCGCACGGTTGGCATCATCATTCTCAAGGAAAGGAATGAGGGCCGTTGCGACCGAGAACACCATCTTGGGCGATACGTCCATGAAATCGAACATTGACTTGTCATATTCCTGTGTCTCATCACGGAAACGTCCGGAAACGTTGTTCCTGACAAAATGTCCGGCCTCATCGAGAGGCTCGTTAGCCTGAGCCACATGGTAATTATCTTCCTCATCGGCTGTCATATATACGACTTCATCCGTAACCGTGGGGTTAGTCGGATCGGTATGGTCGATCTTTCTGTACGGTGCCTCAACAAAACCGTACTCATTGATCCTCGCATAACATGCAAGGGAGTTGATGAGTCCGATGTTGGGTCCTTCGGGTGTCTCTATGGGACACATCCTGCCGTAATGTGAATAGTGTACGTCTCTGACCTCGAATCCGGCACGGTCTCTCGAAAGACCACCGGGGCCGAGTGCCGAAAGTCGTCTCTTATGGGTAAGCTCACCGAGCGGATTGTTCTGGTCCATGAACTGGGACAGCTGTGAAGATCCGAAGAACTCCTTGACCGCTGCGGTAACGGGCTTGATATTTATGAGCTGCTGGGGAGATATTCCCTCAAGATCCTGAGTCGTCATTCTTTCCCTGACAACCCTCTCAAGTCTTGACAGTCCTATCCTGTACTGGTTCTGAAGCAGTTCGCCAACGGCACGTATGCGGCGGTTGCCAAGATGATCGATATCATCATCATGTCCGATGCCGTATTCAAGATGCATATTATAGTTGATTGAAGCAAGGATATCTTCCTTGGTTATATGCTTCGGAATGAGAGCGTGAACCGAATCCGCTATAGCCTCGGCAAGTGCTTCGGGGTTGTCCGAATACTCCTGAAGGAGAGCTTCAAGTGCGGGATAGTAAACAAGTTCCGTGATGCCGAGCTCTTTGGGATCGCAGTCTATGAAGCTTGTGATGTCAACCATCATATTGGAAAGAACCCTGACATTGCGTTCTTCGCACTGAACCGTAACATAAGGAACAGCAGCATTCTGAATCCTGTCCGCAAGCTCGGCCGTAGCCTTGGTGCCTGCCTCGGCAAGTATCTCTCCGGTGTTGGGATCGACTACATCTTCTGCAATGATCATATTCCTTATGCGGTTTTTGAGCATAAGCTTCTTATTGAACTTATATCTGCCGACTTTTGCAAGATCATACCTTCTCGAATCAAAGAACATGGCATTGATAAGGCTCTCCGCGCTTTCTACCGCGAGCGGCTCGCCCGGACGAATCTTCTTATATAATTCGAGCAGTCCTTCCTGGTAATTGGTGGCAGCATCCTTTCCGAACGACGCGAGGATCTTGGGCTCGTCCCCGAACAGGTCGAGGATCTCCTGATTGGTCCCAAGTCCGAGAGAACGGAGAAGAACGGTAACGGGAACTTTCCTCGTACGGTCAACGCGCACAAAGAAAACATCGTTGGAGTCGGTTTCATACTCCAGCCATGCTCCTCTGTTGGGTATCACCGTACATGAATAGATCTTCTTACCGAATTTATCATGTGTAATACCGTAATAGATTCCCGGGGAACGGACAAGCTGACTAACGATAACTCGCTCTGCGCCGTTGATAACGAATGTTCCGGTTGCAGTCATAAGAGGAAGGTCGCCCATGAAGATCTCGTGCTCGATGATCTTGTCGTCTGTCTTGTTGTACAGGCGCACACGGACTTTAAGGGGGGCTGCATATGTTGCATCTCTTTCCTTACATTCCTCAATAGAATACTTGACATCCTCTTCGCAGAGCTTAAAATCCACGAATTCAAGACTAAGCTGTCCGCTGTAGTCCGTAATGGGAGAGATGTCCGCAAAGACTTCCTTCAGACCATCATCCAGAAACCATTGGTAAGAGTCTTTCTGAACCTCTATGAGATTAGGCATCTCAAGAACTTCCTTTTGGCGCGAAAAGCTCATTCGCGTGCTCCTGCCAACCGTAACCGGACGTATCCTGTTCTTTTCCATTGACGTTTTCACCCCGTTTTTCTATTTAAATATCATATATGCGGCACTAGTGTCTGACAGGCTCAAAACCCCTATATTTAGCGGTTTTCCTGAAAAAAAGCACACAAAAAGAGCCTATGAAACCACAATAGTGCGTTATCCATGGTAACACAAGCCCTTTTTAGAGTCAAGAAAAATTTTAAATTATTTTCTGATTACTTAAGTGTAACCTTTGCGCCTTCAGCTTCAAGCTTGCCCTTGATGTCGTCGGCTTCTTCTTTGGAAGCGGCTTCCTTGAGTACCTTGGGAGCGGAATCAACAAGATCCTTAGCTTCCTTGAGGCCAAGGCCTGTTGCCTCACGGACAACCTTGATGACCTTAACCTTGTTAGGTCCAACCTCTGTAAGCTCGATATCGAACTCGGTCTTCTCTTCTGCTGCTGCGCCGCCATCTGCTGCGCCTGCTGCTGCAACAACAACGCCTGCTGCTGCGGATACGCCGAACTCTTCCTCACAAGCCTTGACAAGATCATTAAGCTCTAAAACAGTTAACTCTTTAATAGCATCAATAAATTCTGCTGTTGACATTTTTGCCATTTTATTTTCCTCCTACTGTAGTTATTCTCCAAACAATCATTCCGCGGGTGTTTCTTCCGCAGGTGCTTCTGCTTCAGCTGCAGGTGCCTCTTCTGCGGGAGCTTCGGCTGCAGGCGCTTCCTCTGCGGCTGCCTCTTCCTTTGCGGGTGCTGCCTCTCCGGCTCCGCCCTTCTCAGCTATCTGGTTGATAACACGGGCAAAGTTAGCAACAGGAGACTGCAGCGATCCAAGAAGCCTTGAGATAAGTTCCTCTCTTCCGGGTATCTTGGCAACCTCTGCGATTCCCTTTGCATCATAGAGCACGCCTTCTACCACGCCGGCCTTCAGTTCAAGCTTGGGAGCATCTTTCGCAAACTTGACGATGACACGTGCGGGCGCCGTTGCGTCTTCAGTTGACACCGCGATGGCGCTGGGTCCTTCAAGATGAGGGATAAGTGCCTCAAGATCCGTTCCCTTGAACGCAAAGTTCATCATTGTGTTCTTGTAAACCTTGTATGTGATCCCTGCTTCACGCAGCTGCTTGCGGAGCTGTGTGTCCTGCTCAACGGTAAGTCCCCGGTAATCAACGAGAACAACGCCCTGAGCACCCTTGACAACTTCGCTGATCTCATCGATCACAGGTTTCTTGAGTTCTACCTTGGCCATTTTTTTACCTCCTTTACAGATTTTGTAATAACGCCGAAAACGAGGTTAAAAAAACCCGTTCCGAAGACGGAACGGGTATGATATCAAAGATAATGATAAATAATACTCGCATTTTCCTCGGCAGGCGAATTGTTAATTGCTTACGCGAAGGAGACTCGCCCATAAGAATCGACTACGTCGATGGGACTCGTCGTGCAGCAAGGAATCCTCCCACCTTCGGTGGGCCCCTCCTTGCAGCATTTTCGCACCTGCTGTCTTCGGCCGGCCGCTTGCGCGACCTTGTCCAATTTACCATACCGTTATATCATTGTCAACAATAATTTGCGGTAAAACAGCGCTGTCAGGCTAATCTGTGACGTCCACCGCCCAGTCAGGAAGGGCCTCCTCTTCGTCAACATGAAGATTGCTCTCCTCCGAAGTGCCCGTATCTTTCGGCTTGGTTTCCTCCGAATGCTCTGTCTTGGAAGCTTCAGCAGGTGCTTCCGCCTTGGGCTCCTCCTGCAGTTTCGGCTTCTCTTCGGCATCCTGCCCGGCGGATGATCTTTTCGCAGGGCTCGTATTCTGTCCCTTCTGGATATTATGGTCCTCATCCGATTCGGATACATACCCGTCAGAGTCTATCTCGGCATGGTTGGATATCCCCCTCATGTATTCGATTATCCTCTCACGGTCGCCGTCAGAGCCGGCAGTAACGCCCGAGCCCTTCTGTACGCACGGGATGAACTCAAGTCCGGACAGGCTGCAGTCCCCGTCAAGGGTCGCCCTGACGATGCAGGTGTCAAGCGTCTTTGAATTGAACCAGAAATTACCGAGGCTATAGAAAACGGGAACACCATCAACATAGTCTATACCCTGCAGGCAGTGTGAGTGCGCACCAATTATCAGGTCGGCGCCCGCATCAGCATAAGCCTTCGCAAGATCCCTCTGGCTCTTTTCGACCAGATCCGTGCTCTCGCTGCCCCAGTGCACGAACATCACCGTAAAATCGCTGTTCTCATCTGCCTCTTTTATCGCCTCGACAGCCCTGGCCGGATCGAGCGTTCGGAGCACTCCCGGCGAGTCTTTTGTAGCACCTTTTGTGTCGGGGTTTCCGAGTCTTTCTATCTGAGTGGCCGCCACAAATGCTATGATCTTCCCGTTTGCGTGGAAATATACGGGATGCGCCGCCTCGTCTATGTTCCTGCCTGCACCGACATACGGGATCTTAGCGCCCATCAGCGTATCAAGCGAATCCAGAAGGGCATCCGGACCGTAGTCATAGGCGTGGTTGTTCGCAAGAGACACTATGTCGACTCCCATGTCGTTCATTATATGCACATCATACGGATCAGCCCGAAACGTATATGTCTTGTTCGGAGTAGGGCTTCCCCTGTCGCTGTAGGGAAACTCGTTGTTGACCATCATGATGTCCGCAGACTGCATTATCTGCAGGACTTCTTCATCGAAGCTCTTCGTGATGTCACTTCCGTTGCTCCTGTACTTGTTGATCGTCGCATACCCCTCGGCGAATCCCACGTCCCCCGCAAACGCAAGCGTGATCCTGTCCGGGGATTCCGTCCTTACAGAGAACTGCTTCCCTTCGGGATCGAATATCTCCTCATATTCAGGCTCTTCCGGCTCCTCTTCTTCATCCACTATCACATAGGGGCTGTCATCATCTACGGATATGACAGGAGGTTCCTCTGCTTCAGGCATTACATCCATCGGCTCTTCCGATGCCGGGGACGGCCCCGCATCATATCCCGTATGTTTTTTGTCGAGAAGGGCATCCGTATCGAGCGTGATGCATCCGGTAAGGATAAGCGATGCGGTTGCTGCGTATATGATTGTTCTTATCTTTACTGTCATAATGTCACACCGAGATGATCCGTATTTTTATACATCCTGTTTCAAAAAACAAACCCGGCATCTCTGCCGGGTTTATGATAACACAATTTTAGTATTTTGCAGTAGAAACTTTTACGCCGGGGCCCATCGTTGTCGAAAGGCTGATGCTCCTTAAGTACTGTCCCTTGAGAGACGCGGGCTTAGCCTTTACGATCGCTTCCATGAGCGCATCGAAGTTCTCCGAGAGCTTTTCCTCAGAGAAGCTTGCTTTTCCGACCGGGCAGTGGATGATGTTGGTCTTGTCGAGCCTGTACTCGATCTTACCTGCCTTGATATCTGCAATGGCTTTTGCAACATCCATCGTGACCGTGCCGGCCTTGGGGTTGGGCATCAGTCCCTTGGGACCGAGGATCTTACCGAGACGTCCGACAACACCCATCATGTCGGGTGTGGCAACGACTACGTCAAAATCAAGCCATCCTTCATTCTGGATCTTCGGGATGAGCTCATCTCCGCCAACGTGATCGGCACCTGCGGACTCAGCCTCAGATACCTTGTCGCCCTTTGCAAAAACAAGAACCCTGACTGTTTTGCCGGTTCCGTTGGGAAGTACGACCGCTCCCCTGACCTGCTGCTCGGCATGACGTCCGTCGCAGCCTGTACGGATATGTACCTCGACCGTCTCATCGAACTTAGCCGTTGCGGTCTTCTTGACAAGTGATATTGCCTCAGCGGGCTCGTAGGAAACCGAACGATCTACGAGTTTGGCCGCTTCCACATATTTCTTTCCGTGTTTCATTTACGCTTCCTCCTACTCTTCAACCGTTACGCCCATACTTCTGGCTGTTCCCGCTATCATGCTCATGGCCGCCTCAACTGATGCTGCATTAAGATCCGGCATCTTCATCTCGGCGATCTCACGGCACTTTTCCTTGGAAAGCTTGGCAACCTTTGTCTTGTTAGGTTCGCCCGAACCTGACTTGATGTTGCATGCCTTCTTGATAAGCACCGCAGCGGGGGGTGTCTTCGTAATGAAGGAAAAGCTTCTGTCTGCGTAAACCGTGATAACGACAGGAATGAGCACGTCGCCCTTATCCGCCGTCCTTGCGTTAAACTGCTTTGTGAACTCTACGATGTTCACGCCGTGCTGACCCAGTGCAGGACCAACAGGGGGTGCCGGTGTTGCTTTGCCGGCAGGGATCTGAAGTTTGATGTAACCTTCTACTTTCTTAGCCATAACAGCCTCCTATATAAATTGTGGTAGTGGCGGGACAATCCCTCCCACAGTTCAAAAAGAACTCATCAGTAATTAGCTTTGTTTATCTCATCAAAGCTTATCTCGACAGGTGTCTCACGCCCGAACAGTTCGACCATGATCGTGGCAGTCTGCTTGCCCATATCCATTCGCTGGACAACGCCGACCGTATCCTTCCAGACACCGGCGATAACATTTACCGTATCTCCTTCGGTAAAGTTTATGAAAACATTCTCTGTCTTGATGCCAAGCGGTTTCATCTCCGCATCGGAAAGCGGAACCGGCTTGCTTCCCGGTCCGACGAATCCCGTCACTCCGCGCGTATTGCGTACAACATACCACGTGACATCATTCATGATCATATTGATAAGAACATATCCGGGGAACATCTTCTTGGCGCTCGTCTTGCGGACGCCGTTCTTCACCTCGGTAACGTCCTGCATCGGAACCCTTACCTCGAGTATCTCATCCTCCAGATGTCTGTTCTCGATCGTCTTCTCTATATTAGCCTTAACCTTGTTCTCGTATCCGGAGTATGTATGTACAACATACCAGTTTGCCTTAGGCCCGCTTTCGGCAGCGGCATCCTCGGCAAATTCCTCGGCTGTCTCTTCCTTTATCTCTTCCGAAAGCTCGATATTATTCGTATCTGCCATATGCATCCCTCCTTACAGGCTTACAAGGAAATTGATCCCCGACTGGAGAAGGAAATCTATCAGTGCGATAAGAAGTCCAAGGATGATAGAAACAACGACTACGGCTACTGTCTGCTTAGTGACATCATCTTTAGATGTCCAGTTGATCTTATGGAATTCGGCCTTAAGTCCTTTGATCCAGCCTTTTCCCTTTTTTGCAACATCCGCTCCATTATTTGTCTCAGCCATTACTTCGTCTCCTTATGTAATGTATGCTTCCTGCAGAATCTGCAGTATTTCTTTGTCTCCATACGGTCCGGATGAGTCTTCTTATCCTTCTTCGTATCGTAGTTTCTGTTCTTGCACTCTGTGCAGGCAAGTGTTATTCTGGTACGCATGTTATCACCTCTCTGATAGAACCGCGCCCTTTTGGGCAGATTCATTTGTAGCACAAAAAAAAGACCGAAAATCGTCTCGCCGGAATAATATACCATAGAGAGGAATTTCCGTCAATCAGTTTTTATCACATTCTGTCATCGGATCCGGACACATTTTGTTGTGGAAAAGGAAAAAGCGGCCACAACATATGGAAAATCGCTGTTTTTTGCTGTGATTATGCCCAATTGTCGCATGCTGATATTGTTGGTTTTTCAGCGGTTTTTCCCGTATTTTCAGCGCAAAAACGCTTGCATTTACATAAAATGGGGAGTACTATATAGACATAAAAGTAGCATTTTATGCCCAGGCGTCTGTTCATCTCCTATGGACAGAACTCGGAACTGAATCTGAGGAAGCCTTACCATTCAAGGAGGAAAGGAGGGGCAAACAATGGCAGACAATACAGCTATCTCTACTGTATATAATCATTTCCTTACCACATACGCGCCATCGGGTACCAACAGTAAGTATGATACCCATAAGAAGAGCGAGCTTCGTGGTCTTTATAATTCCATTGTTAAAATGAATAAAGATGCGCCCCTGTTCCTGCTTGACACTTCTCCGTCAACCCAGGAGTTCGCCGTCGGACTGAAAGAAAATGCACGTTCCCTGAAGAACGTCATCTCCTCTCTTTCAATGGATGATTCGGACGGAATGCTCGATCAGAAGTCCGTATCTTCAAGCGACGAGAATATCGTAGAGGCTTCCTTTATCGGAGGCAGCAGCGTGGATCCCGATTCGATACCCGATCTCGATATATCTGTCCAGCAGCTGGCCGGGGCACAGGAGAACCGCGGCAAGTTCCTTGAACCTGATACGATGGACCTTGATCCGGGTACATATTCGTTTGACATACATTCAAGGGATATGGACTATGAGTTCCAGTTCAACATCGGTGAGAATGATACGAATAAGCTCGTTGAGGAAAAGCTTGCAAGGCTCATCAGCCGTTCAAATATCGGCGTAAGCGCTTCCGTCCTTACGGATGACAGCGGAAGAGTCGCCCTCTCCATCGTATCGGATGATACCGGCGTACGTGGCAAGAAGGATACCAATTTCGACATTTCCGATAACAACACTCACAAGACCGCAGGTACGGTTGAGTATTTTGGAATAGGAACAGTCAGCGAATATCCCAGGAATTCCGTCTTTACCCTTAACGGTGAAGAGAGGAGCACCTTCTCCAATCATTTTTCGATAGAGAAGATGTACGACATCAACTTAAAGGGCATCAGTCCCGAAGGCACATCGGTCAGCATAGGACTCAAGACCGACGTTGAATCCGTCACGGAGAACATCGATTCTCTCGTGGAAGGATACAATTCCTTCATTAATAATATAAATTCATATTCCGAGACGCAGCCTTATTCGAGAAAGCTCGTCAACGAGATGAAGAAAGCATACCAGCTTTATTCTTCCGATCTCGAGGCGATAGGCCTGAATTTCAGGGAAGACGGTACGATCTCGGTAGATAAGGGACTTCTTACACAGACCGCACGTGAGGATGATGCGATGTCACGCTTCGGTTCGATCAAGAAGTTTGCCGAGGGTGTTTTGGGACGCGCCAACAAGGTTGCCCTCGATCCGATGGAATACACCCAGAAGACCGTAGTTGCCTACAAAAATCCCGGGCATGGATATGCCGCCCCTTATGTCACCAGCAATTACAGCGGAATGATGTTCTCGAGCTACTGCTGATAATAAGTAACCGACGCATGATAAAAAGCTCTGCATCCTGCAGAGCTTTTTATCGTCTTCTGTCTTATTCGTATCTTGCCGCCGCGGCCTTAATGACCTTCAGGAAAGGTATCACAGCCTCTGACAGTTCTTCGGCTATCGCCGGATAATCCTTCCTTGAAAATCCGCTGCTCAGTTTCCCTACGGTCTTTTCAAGTTCATCATCGTTTATGAGGACCTCCGGGGAATTGATAAGATCTCCGGTGACATTGTAGGTTTCAACGATGAAGTTAAACCCATCAATGATCTGGAGGAGAAAATCCACCGTGTCTTCCTTCATATCTCCCCTGATCTCTGCTATGACAGATTCCATAGCGGGGATCAGCCTTTCGAGATAGTCTGCTGCATTCTTCAATGCTTCAAGCTTCTGTTCTCTGATAGAATCCATTTTGTACCCCCCATGCTTCCGTGCATCAATAATATGTTACCATATCACCAGACATCCCTGTCTGATCCATATACAGGGTTATTATATCACACCCGTGATGGAATTGCCACAGTTTCTCATATACGGAATAATGATTCCCATATACAGAACATGGACCGGCAGGAAACCCCTGCCGGTCCATGTTCATCATTGCACTACCACACGGCATATAACGTTATGCTGTCATCATAAGTAAGGCGCCACAGCCAGGACGGTCTGAAGCTGTCCTTGTCGGAAAGGACCCTGCCGCCGGTTTCCTTTACCGCCCAGCCTTTGAAAGAGGCCTCCGCCTCGGAAGCATTCACCCATTTTTTTGATGCCTCTTCGTATTTCTGGACCTTATAGGCATTCGCCGTCATCTTTCCGCCATATGAGATATCGGATGCCTTCATCGAACCGGTGATCCGGTAGTTTGCGTCAAACCAGGCATCCTTGGAACCGTAGCGAGAAAGGGCAATGTTCCGATCCCCCCAAGTCATCCTGTTCCATATAAGATCCATCAGGCCGGTCCTGTTCCCGTCATAAGTGACCACATAGTTCATCCGGCGCTCCACGATCTTGAAAGATATCTGCTTTGTCCCGCCAAACAGGTCGGTCCCGTGATTAAGTCCCCTGATCGTCACCTTGGCAGTACCGCGGTTAATATTATTGATATATGAGCCTTGTACGATCTCAAAATCCAGCCCCCATTTTAATGTGCGGGTCACAGTCTTGCTCTGTTTGTATGTCAAGGTCACATCATCTTCAGTAAGTTCTACAGGCGCTCCCGTCCACTGCTTATCGGCAATGGTGATCTTGAAAGCGCTTCCGGAAATATTCAGGTCTTTTGTCACATATTTGAATTCTGCCGTGATGTCATCTTCCGTATATGCACCCTTTCCCCTGATGATGGCTTTGATCTTTGCACCTTCGGGTATGATATGGCTTGGCTTTACTTCTGTCCCCGGAATGATCGAGGCCGTAACATCGGTTCTTAGTTTCGTGCCTGCATCGTAGTCGTAGACCTTCCCGCCTGCCGGAAGGGAAACATATTGATACTTAAACGGATGATCCTTATCCTTTGGTCCGTAATAATCCGTCCCGGCCTTTAAAACCTTTCCTGTCAGTTTTTCCAGTATAGTCACTGAAGGATTGCATATACCGGCTTTATCCTGCCACTGGACATCGGAAGCGATCACGGTCAGTCCGGCATCACTAAATGACTTCTTCCCGATCTTGAAGTATCTTATGGCCTCCCCTGCAAAATTACCCTTTCCTTTTATCGTGACGGTAGGGATCTTTCCGGAAGAGAGGTCGGTCTTAACGGCTGAATTATTGCTCAATTTAACGGTATAATCCCTGCCTTCGGTCAGTGTCTGCAATCCTAATTTCACCGTAATATCCGGTGTCACGCCGCCAAGATTGTAAAGAAACTCCGGGTAAGTGCTTTCCTGCCATATATATTCCGTTCCGTCATACTTATAAAATACGCTTACATACGGAGGTCCTGCATTCAGATCATGTCCCGTGATCTTAAAGGACTTTGTCAACTGTCCGGTATAGCCTGCATCCGGCCTGCCGGTGAAGATCATTTTCGCCGTTCCTGCATTGATATTGTCTTCATATTTTACATCATATCCGGTGAAAGGAATTACTGTGCTTCCTTTATCAAGGGTAAGCTCGAAGCTTAACGGATCCTGTTCGATCGCGATCCCGCTGTAAGGAACAGTTGCCTTGAATCCGGCCATGGTCTCCATTTTGGCACCGGCCAGGGAGATTCCGGTAATATTAAAAGTCTTCGTCACGGTTCCGAAATAAGTATCATGTCCGGGTAAAACATTTTCTGTTCCCTTGATCGTAACGGTTGCCTTACCGACCGATTTGTAAGTCTCGGAGGGATCGTTGTATTCCAGTACATAGTCAACCCCCTGTGTAAGCGTCTTGCCTCCGCACTTTACGGTAACCGCGGGATGATGAATGGTTCCGTCATATTTGATATTTGCTATATTGGAAACAGACACCTTTGACATGGGAACACCGTCGATGATAACTGCCTCAAAGGACTGGGATCCTTTGAAGTTTGTGCTCTTTGGCCTTATCTTGATATTATATGAGCCGGGTTCATTATATCCTGACGCTGCATATTCATATTCATAATCCTTTCCCGCCTTAAGCGTAACAGCCTGTCCCCCGAGAGTTGCAGTAACGGTGGTGGTAGGCCTTTGGTCCTTACCCGTATACTTAAGTCTGACAGTCTGTGCTACGGCCTGTGTTTTAAGATCGGCAGGTTTGATCACAAATGCCTTAGTAAAGGTACCCTTGTAATTACCCTTGCCCTTGACCGTGATGGAGGGGGCCTTTGATGCATTAAATCCCTCCTGTCCTTCTGTCAGGGTATAGGCATTGACATTATTACTGTATGAAACCGAATAATCATCCGTACTAAGGAGTTTTTCACCCCAGTAAACCGCAACAGTTGGTGTGATCTTTGTACCGGTGTAGTTCTGTGCAGGAATGTCTTCCATCCAGATACCGGTAATAGACGGCGGTGTAACCGTTAAGGATAATGGTACCGTAACGGATGCTCCTTCTTCTGTTCTAAGTGTCAGATCAGCCGTGTAGACGAAATTCGGTTTAAGAGCAAGTCCCGTCTTTACATCAACGGTACAGACCGGTCCATAGTTTCCGGGCGTGATCGTTATGGGATATGAAGCAAGTGTCTTTTTGATTTCGAAAACTTCAGCTCCCGGGCCGGTCAGGATCACATTGGCAACGGAATCTTCCGGATTATCTGATACTTTGGTAAATGAGTTGAAATTTACATTCTTCGTTCCGATATCATACAACCAGATATCCTGTCCGGCGGGTGGCATATAGCTGCCATCATCCGAAAGCTCGATTATAGACGAAACCGGACCTGCTTTTACGGCATATTCCTTCTTTGCTGTCATCTTAAATACAATGTCAACGGAACTCTTGCCGGCTGACAGATAAGGTGTCACCCTTATGCATTCCGAATTAAAGCCTGAAACGGTCAGCGTACAGTTTTCTTTTACCAGTTTGGAAAAGATCAGGCTGCTGTCGTTTTCTGTATTGTTTTCGATCGTATATGTTACATATCCTGTATCTACCGCCGGCCAATTATTGAAACCATCCTCTGAATCTTCCTCCTGTTCCGGTTCCACAGCATCAGATACAGAGTAGCGGGCGGGATCAACAGACAGGCTGTCCTTCCAGTCCAATGTCACTGTATTGTTTTGCAGATAGGGGCCAAAACCGCCGTCGCCGGTATTTGCACTTATGGTGAATTTTTCCAGGATCCTTCTTTGAACGGTTACATGCGTTCTGCCGAGTTCATCTCCGCAATTGGAGCAATAAGTCACCTGATCATAACTTCCGTCGTTATCCTCATCTGCCGGTATTTCATTTTCCCGGACCGAAATGGGGTCATGGCCCGTTGCGGGTATCACAGGGTCAGTGATCGGATTAAGTCCGTCCTTATCCGAAAACATCTGTCCACAGTCCATGCACTTATAATACTCGATATTCCCTGCCGATAAGCAGGTGGGATCAAATGCCGGAAAATGGCTCATTTTGTGTGTATGTTCTTTCCACTTTGCGGTGATGGTGATCGGTCCGTCAACGGTGATGCCGTCACCCACTGCTCCCTTATCCCAGCCGTCAAATTTACATCCGGCCTTTGGAGCGAATCCGGCCGGCTGATCCGGCAGGATGAACTGTGAGCCAAGCACGATATCTTCTACGACAGGAGCGCCCGTGCCTTCACCGGGATCAAGAGTCACCTCGCAGGTCGTCGGCTCCACGTTCACATACAGGTCATTAACCGAATTCCCGGCCTCTGTGTCAGTGACTTTGTATGTGAATTCGCCTGTATCAGCAGATGATGCGTCTACTGTAATGCTATAATCTGCAGTATTAAACGTGATGACCGGTGCTGTGCCTGTTCCGCTGTTTTTCGTTGCAGTCATAGTACCCAGCGTTCCCTTTTCGGGGATTACCGAAAAGGTCTGATCACTGTTTTTATCTCCCTTGCGGATCGTAACATATGGCATAACGATATTGCATTTATAACCACCTGAAGAGCTCCCCTGCGCAAGCATAATGGAATCACTTACGCTTCCTCCCGCGTTTGATGCGCTCAGTTTAAGACCGTTTTTCTGCATGTTGTCAGTCGCCTTATAGTAGACCGAGTGATAGTAGGTGGAAGACGTAGGGTCTAGCAGCGCAGTACATTCCTTTGTTGTATAATACTTTCCGTATACAGAACTATACGGATTAGTATCATCTATCCTCCATAAGCCTGCCTTGATACCGTCAAAATCTGTACCCATCTCCGGTACAGGATTCGCCGTGATCTTATAAACCTTATCCGGCATCACGTAATAGTATCCGTTTTTCCCGTCCCGCTCGACATCAGCCTCATTGCTTCCGTTTATCTCCTTGATCGACAGTTCTATGTCCTGAAGCTCCACAGTCTGTCCGTTATAGATCTTGGAATATGCAACCGTTTTTCCTGCATTTTGAATGGGAGTCGCTCTCATGCGCGTAAAAACTATCACACGTTTGTCAGGATTGGCGCTGATATTAAAGGCTCCGTCGGAATCCGGATGTACCGCATCGGTCCACCCGCTATCCGGATCCGGGATATGGATCTCCATATCTCCATCCGCGGGATAGGTGACCAGATATTCCTGATCCTCCCTTGCATTTGTGATCGTTACCTTACTGAAGGGAGCACCTACCGACAGCTTCGGCTGTTTCGGGTCGGATGTATTGGCCTGTTTTTTGACGAGCTTTGCAGCGCCGAACACCATGCCGGCATAGCCGTCCGCATAAACACCCATGCGGACATAATTCCCGACATTGACCAACTTCGGCGTATATGAGGGGGATGAAGCTTCCGCACCTTCGATCATGCTGAACCCTTTGTCCTCATACAGGCTGCTCTGCCAGAAATAATGCAGCTTATCACCCAGTGCACTAACGGAAGGATTCAGGTTGCAGGTCGTTGTCAGCGGTATCCCGACCGTGCACGGATTATTGTAGGTGATCGTACCCGAAAGTGACGGCTGCGCGACAATGGTGCGTTCATCCGAGTAGACTTCTCCGGCATAGCCGTCCGCAAGGACTTTGGCACGCAGCGTCCAGCCTACCTCACCGGGCTTGGTCGTATAGGTCTCGCCCCTGCCATCGATGATATCCACATAATCGGATTCACCCTTCCTTTTCTGCCACTGGACGATACGATTCGCCGGTATTCCGGAAAAGTTCAGTCCAAGGACATTACCGGCCACAACTTCTGATCCGTTTGTGATAGTCACTGTACCTTCAAGCTTCTGTTCCGCGATCAAAACCTCCTTTGCCGGATTGCCTGATGTATCCACGACGGTATTGGCAAGGAGCTTTCCCCCGGCCGGTTTCAAGATAGAAAGATATGTACCATATTTGGCAAGCTTTTCACTTGCATATAAGGCAGATTTGGTTCCTCTTGCGTCCACGGTGCTGTTAGCGTATATATTGATATTCTTTGCCTTAAGACCGTAGCCGCATCCCGATACGGTAAGCGCGACAGGAGACGATGTTAACCGGCCGATGTTGATAGCTTCATTCTCTGCGCTGACCGAGGCATCTCCCATGCAGCTTATCGTAACGTTCTTCGCGTAAATTTCAACCGAACCCTTCTCTGCCCTTATCCCCTTTCCGCCTTCCATGGTGATCGTGTGAGGATCTTGCAGATAAATCGTCCCCTCCCGCGACCGGATGCAATAGCCGGATCCGGTCTGTCGCAAAGATGCATCTGCAATTAGACGGACTGCACCACGGGCATCGATCACGGCACCGTTCTGGGACTCCAAAGATGCTGTTCTTTCGAAACCCACTTGACTATCTTTGGAATACATAGCGTTTTCACGGCCTTTTACCGTGATATTTCCAGCTCCCGAAAATATAGTTATTCCCTGCTCCGCTCTCATTCCCTTTCCGTTTGTTGATGTCAGGTTCAAAACTCCCTTATATGAATTGATATATTTTTTTTCGGAATGAACGGCGTTTCCGTAACTGTTCACTGTCACATCACCGTACAGCTCGATCGGACCCCACGCAACAAGGCCACTGCCACCCATGGCATTTACCGTAAGCTTGCTGCCGGATTCTACTTCGATTTTATCAAAATCCTGATATGATGCCCGTACACCGCCTGTTCCCGTAATCCGGACATCACTTCCGGATTTGACCTTGAAATCATGTACTTCGATACAATAAACTTCCCCCGTCCCGTTTACTCCTCCATTGATCGTTACATTGCCGCCAAGTATTACATTCGAACACTTGATAACGATCGGATTTACACCTTTTAATACCGATTCACCATCCAGAATGGCCGCGCTGGCATGGACACAATAGGATTCTTTATACTGGCTCGATGCAATTAGTTTTACCTCTGACTGTAAATAACCTCCGGCATCGATCGCGTTTTCACCGCCGGTAACCTCAGTCGGACCATATAGCTCAATATCGCCGTCAACCCATGCATCGCTGCTTTTTATCCCGTCTTTCCGGGATGTTATGGTCAGGGTACCTGAAGATATGATCTTACCCTTTGTATACAATCCGTGATTGGATGCATTGATGCTGACTGTGCTATCGCTCTCAATGGTGATGCTTTTTACATTTATCCCATCACCGTTCGGATTGCTTATGGATAATTTACCGGCTCCCTTGATTGTAAGCGCGTAGTCCCCGCGGATGCATTTCAGATACCTGTCCGTATCCATATTAAGGGTTGTGTCACCGGTTATTACCAGTTCATCGTGTTCCAAAAATGAGCTTGCATTGATGTTCCCGTTGGTCATCAGTGCAGAACTGAACCTGTCAGCATCTTCGGGCTCCTCCTCGAATTCAGCTTCCCAACCGTCCCCGGATTCAGACAGCCGGTCATTTTCATCATATTCATCGGAAATGCCGGCAGCATCTTCCCAAGTTTCGTCAGGCAGCTCCTCAGCCGATGTAACCTCTTCTCCGGCTTCCTGACTATCAAACAGGGGCTCGCCTTCGCTTATATCATTGATGCCTTCGGTCCCTGTAAGGACGTCGGGATCCATCGCCGAAATATCCTGTATATCCGGATCTGCCGCGTAAACAGGCGTTCCAGCCATGCCGGCATTGACTGCCATTATTGTAATGGTAAACAGCAGCGCCTGTATCCGTTTCATTGCTCCCTTTCTGTTCCTCATAATGAACCCTCCTGTAAAATCAGAAATCAAGCTCTCTCCATTCATTCCAACAGTTCAAGTCCCCAGTGTATCCATACCCACTGCGTGGTCTCACCGTCCGTGTCGGTTATCGACAGCACCCCATCCTTAAACTCCCATGAAGCGGCATCCATCCCGATGTCAGATGCCATCCACTTCGGCCTTACCGTCCCGTCTGCTATGTTATATATGAATATATGCTGGGACCAGTTCATGTCATCGTGCCTGACCCATGTCGGCTTATGCCTGCCATATCTTCCCCTTTTCCAGCACAGAACCAGCAGGTCTTTCTCTCCGTCATGATCGATGTCTTCATAGAGAAAATCCTGCGCGTATACATCTTTGGGAAGTGCCCAGATCTTTCTGCCGCCGTCCCTTACCTCGAGCCGCCTGCCTTTTTCGGTGACGGTAATGCCGTCCGCTTCATCACTTACGGTCTTTACCGATGCGGGTCGCGAATGGCCGGGAAGGATAAAACGTGATATCGCAGCATGCTCTGCTGCCCTTATGAAAATCACAGCAGCAAGTGCTGCTGTGATGCATAAGACTAGCGTTTTTGATCTTTTGATCCTGCTATTCATCATAGCTGTAGACATATCTGTAGCTCTGCGCCCAATCGGGATGGTCCTTGGCCTTGCCGTATCCGGCATAGCTGTCATAGCTCTCAAGCTCTATGCCCATCATCTTTCTCCACTCGGAGTCCGTGAGCCTTTCATCGATGGGCTGCTCAAACTGATAGAAGCT
>JAILRP010000081.1 GCA_024698075.1 Lachnospiraceae bacterium | reverse complement strand
AGCTCAGTTGGTAGAGCAGAGGACTGAAAATCCTCGTGTCACTGGTTCGATTCCGGTTCTGGGCACTTTGCAGGCGTGGTTCAATGGTAGAACACTAGCCTTCCAAGCTGGATACGTGGGTTCGATTCCCATCGCCTGCTTCGTAAAAATACCTTCAGATTAAATCTGAAGGTATTTTTTTTGTTATGCCATAAGGATGCGGTTTGATGTCCGGCTATGATATAATCATAAATCAGATACCGAATTTGTTTTGTATGGAATGCATAACTGCCATGGGAAATGATAAAGATAAGAACAAAATGCTGACTGACCTGTTTTTCCGCCTGCTTCCGGTACAGGTGCTCATCGTGGCGATGGGAGCCGTTAATTCGATCGTCGACGGCACGATTGCGGGAAGATTCATTGATGCCGGAGCGGTAGGTGTTGTCGGCCTGTATTTTTCGCTTGTCCGGGTCATGGATGCGTTCGGAGGCGTAATGCTCGGGGGCACTTCCGTGATATGCGGCCGTCTGATGGGCACGGGAGATATAAACAAGACAAAAAGCATCTTTTCGCTCAACCTTTCGGTCACGTTTATGTTTTCGGTACTGCTTACGGCCATAAGCTTTGCTGCTCCGGGTAGCGTTGCAGCGGTCCTTGGGGCGAATGATGACCTTAAGCCGTTTCTTGTAAGCTATATATTGGGATATGCGGTGGGCATAGTGCCGCAGATGCTCGCACAGCAGATAGCATCTTTCCTTCAGATGGAGAGACAGAGCAGGCTGGGGTATGCGGGAATTGCCGGAATGATGGCATCCAATATCATACTGGATATCGTGTTCGTTGCAGTCCTCGGCTGGGGGCCGATGGGACTGGCGCTTGCCACTGCGGTAAGCAACTGGGTGTATTTTCTCATACTTGTTCCGTATTACTTCACCAAAAAGGCGCAGCTCCGTTACAGATGGGCTTCCATAAACTGGCCGGATATCCTTCCTCTGTTTAAGATAGGATTTCCCGGTGCGCTTCTGGTGATGTGCATTGCAGTAAGGTCTGTTGTGATAAACCGTATACTGATCTACTGGGTCGGAGAGGATGCTCTGTCCGCCCAATCGGCATATTCCATGATATCCGGGCTCTTCATAGCATTTGCACTCGGCGTCGGCGCCACAGTCCGGATGCTTTGCAGCGTATCTATCGGCGAGGAAGACAGAAGATCGCTCCACACCCTTATGAAGATATCTTTTTCAAAGGCGCTTCCGATGTCGGTCGTGGTAACGCTCATAGTAATGTCGGTTTCCGCGCCGGTCACATCACTGTTCTTCCCGGATACCATGTCGGAGGTTTACAGGCTGACCAGGCAGCTGTTCCTGATCTTCTCTTGCTGCATTCCTCTCATTGTCCTGTGCCAGATATGCACTAATTATCTTCAGGCCGCAGGCCATCATCTGTTTGTGGATATCCTGTCGGTATTTGACGGATTTTTCTCGATGGTCATACCTTCCGTAATACTGGCACCCATCTTAGGTGCACTTGGCGTATGGCTTGCCAATCCCATAGGGATAGTTATGACGCTGCTTCTGAATCTGGGGTACGTACTGTTTATCAACAGGCATTTTCCGAAAAGCGTGGATGAATGGCTTCTGCTTCGTGAAGATTTCGGAGTCCCGGAATCTGACTGCCTGTATCTGGGGATAAGTGATATGGAAGGCGTTTCAAGAACCGCCGAGGCCGTCCATTCGTTCTGCGATGGTCATGATATTGATAAGAAAAGATCATACTATAGCGCGCTCTGTCTTGAAGAGATGGCAGGAAACATAGTAAGGCACGGGTTTTACAAAGACCGGAAGAAGCATGTCATAGAGGCAAAAGTGATCTATAAAAACGGGGAGATCATACTGAGGATCAAAGATGACTGTATTCCTTTCAACCCGAAGGAGCGGGCAGAGCTTCTTGACGGGGAAGATATCACGAAGAACATCGGCCTCAGGATGGTAAGCACTATAGCGGATCAGATGGAATACCAGAACCTTATGGGACTTAATGTACTCACGATAAAGATGGAGGCTGCATGAACGGTGGCAATACGGATTTTCTCCTTGAAAAGAGGCTTCTTGTCCTGTCGCCCGATCTTCACAGAAGGGTAACGGATACCGAATTTGCGCTTCAGCATATCCTTGACAGGTTCAGGATACTGTTTCCGGAATATACGGACCATACACAGCTGCACTGCATGACGGTCATAGATTTCTGCAATGTCCTTATCGGCCCCGAACAGATAGGCATGATGAACGCCGACGAGATATATATACTCCTGTCTGCATGCTATCTTCATGATTCCGGGATGGGGATAAGGATGAAGGAATATGAAGAGTTTAAGGATATGCTTCCGTGTGACCGGTATATAGGGAGCCATCCGGGGGCAGCGGTTGCAGATGTGGTACGGGAATTCCATCATGAGTTCAGCGGACTGTTCATAAGAAAATATTCGGATCTTTTTGACATACCCTCGAAGGAGCATCTGTTTGCAATAGTCCAGACGTCCCGAGGACACAGGAGAACGGACCTGTTTGATGATAATGAATACCCGCCGGAGTATGAGCTTCCCGGCGGCAATACGGTCTGCCTTCCTTACCTTTCGGCACTTATCCGCTTAGCGGATGAGATAGATGTCGTTGCATCAAGAAATCCCATTCTTCTGTATGACATAGAATCCCTTACAGATGAAATCCAGATAATCGAGAACATGAAAGTAAAAGCAGTCAGAAGTCTGATCACAAACAGGGATGAATTCATAATGGTGGCATCTGCGGAAGCAGAGGATATCAAACCGGAGCTTTTGAAGGTCCGTGATAAAATGCAGAAGACACTTGATTACTGCAGGCAGGTGGCGGATGAGCGCTCACCTTATCAGATCACCCAGAAAAGAGTGGAGATAGAGTTCACCTAGAGATCTTTATGCCGGTCAGTGCGCACTGATCACCGGTCAGTGCGGCATATATCGCATCGGATCCGTATTTTATGGAGGTCGTGTTCTTAACTGAAAGCCCGAGATTTTCGGTTAATGTAATGATCTTATTATCGATCCGGCTTAGGGATAACGTGCAGTCTATGCCTTCTTTATTGGCCTTTTTCCAATTATTCCATCCCGTAAAATCGTAAGTCCGGTTTACGATCAGCTCATTTTCCGCAGCGGCATTTCCGGTATAACATTCCCCGTCAAAACGAAGAACCGCATATTCACGGTAATCACTTCCCGTTACCGTTCCGTCGGATGAAGAATATATGACAACAAAGGGACAGTGCCATACGAGCCTCGCTGTGGGCAGGCTCATCGAATGGAAAGTGAACGTGACTCCGTTCTCTATCATTATGCCTTTGGAATAAGCGGTCCTGTGACCGTCGATCTGCACATTGGGAATGTCGCCTTCGGGACTGTCTATATAGCTTATCTCGTCGGCGATCCTTGTGATGTTGCTGTCCGATATGACAGCATCCGAAGTTTCGATCATCACATCGCTTATGAGACAGTGCTCGCCGGTCAGGCTTATGAACGCGAACCTTGAACTGTCGGGAAGGGCGACCGTTACGTTAGCGGTCTTTACCCCGTCTTTGATGCTGATCAGTACATGATCCCTGCACTTAACGGCCTCGATATCATAAACAGCGGACTCAGCCGGCATGACATCGTCCCCTTCCTTTCCGGGAATATCTGTCTTAATGGCCCTTGCTCCGGTGCCTTCGGCCGTACCGTCAAGTCTTACCACACAGTATTCAAAATAATTAAGGTCTGCGATCTCTTTCTCGGAAGTATGGATGCGCCCGTCAAGCGAGTCGAAAAGTATTATCGAGGGTACGTTCGGGCTCATGTCTGAAGGACCGTCCGGATGATGGGCAAGATGTATCTTGACCGGGCTGCGTGTGAGCTGTATGCCGTCAGACACGCTGCTCATGTATTCGGCACACTTAAGCTCATTTCTGCCGGCCAGCTGGCGGACAGAGTTCCTCTCCCGCATGCGGTATTCGGGATCGAGATCTATAAGCTCCTGCATGACGGTTGCAAAGGCAGGGTCGAACTGGGTGCCGGCTCCTTTGATGATCTCTTCGCGGACCAGCTGCTGAGGTATGGATTTACGGTAGCTCCTGTTGGAGGTCATGGCGTCATATGCGTCGGCAACGGATATGATCCTTGCTATCTCGGGAATGTCCTCGCCTTTAAGCTGTGAGGGATAACCCTTTCCGTCGTAGCGTTCGTGATGGTAGTGGGCTCCTATGCTGAGGTACGGATATTCGTTGATCCAGGACAGGATCTGATTGCCGATGACGGTATGCTGCTTGATGGCCTCGTATTCTTCGGGAGTAAGACGGCCTTTCTTGTTTATTATGCTGTCATCGATGCCGATCTTTCCGACATCGTGAAGAAGAGCAGCGTAGTATATCTTATAACATTCATCCGAACTCTTTCCGAGCTTGCGGGCGATCCGTTCGGAATACTCGGCAACACGGAGGGAATGGCCCCTCGAATACTCATCCTTGGCATCTATGGCGTTTACGAGTGCGGTTGCGGTCTGCTCGAACAGATGCTGTGAGAACAGCTGCCTGTCGTTCGCATGTTCAAGCTCGATCTTTCGGTATTCACTGATCTTTTTGTTTCGCCGGTAAACGATTATTACGGCAATGATGGTAAACAGATTTCCGAAGATCCCGGGAAGGCCGGATAAGCTCCGCCCGGAGACGATATCCATGACCATAAAGGGGAGCTGTGAGATAATGATGATGATCGATGTGATAAATCCGGGCTTCCGGAAAAAGACGACCATGAAGATCAAAAGCGTATTGGCAAGGGATGAAAATACGCCGGCAAATGCCGAGACAGGGATATCGGTGCCCCTGATGGTTATGACGCTTTCGGATCCGGCCGATGAAGTGACCAGAAAAAGCACTGTCATATACAGGGCAAGAAACAATATGAACCATATAACGAACGGTTTGTTTATCTTTCGGTTATTATTCATTGATCATGGGCCTTTCCCGATGGTCGGCTGTATCAGATAAATAAGTATATCATACTTTTATTGCCGGTTCCAAGGAAGGCTTGAGCCATATCTGCGCTTTGTACTTGATATTTATGGCCCGGTATAGTATTTTTTGAAGTTAGAGCAAAGCTTTTTGAAGAAGAGAGGCAATATAATATGTATATACTTCCTATTGGGCTGCTGATTCCCTTTGCGGGAACAGCTCTTGGCGCAGCCTGTGTTTTTGTGATGAAAAAAGAACTCGGCGCAATGGTACGCAGATCCCTTGCCGGATTTGCGGGAGGAGTTATGGTTGCGGCGTCGATATGGAGCCTTATCATCCCTGCCATGCAGCAGTCGGAGGGAATGGGAAGGCTCAGCTTTTTCCCGGCAGCAGCCGGCTTCTGGTGCGGAGTGCTGTTCCTTTTGGCACTCGACAGCCTGATACCGCACATACACGTAAACGCTGAAAAGGCTGAAGGAGTCAGGTCACGGCTGAAAAGGGCAACAATGCTGGTGCTTGCCGTCACGCTCCATAACATACCCGAAGGAATGACGATAGGCGTTGTATTTGCGGGACTTATGGCAAACAATTCGGCGATAACCGTCGGAGGAGCACTTGCCCTTGCCCTCGGCATAGCCATACAGAATTTTCCTGAAGGTGCCATTGTTTCAATGCCTCTCCTGGCGGAGGGGAAGACAAAGAGAAGGGCCTTTTTCTATGGGCTCATGTCGGGGATTGTGGAACCCGTAGGAGCGCTTCTTACGATATTCGCCGCGGGCTTTGTGCTTCCGGCCATGCCGTACTTTTTAAGCTTTGCCGCAGGAGCGATGGTTTATGTTGTGGTTGATGAGCTGATACCGCAGATGTCCGAGGGAGAACATTCCAATATCGGAGTTCTGATGTTCACCGCCGGCTTCACGCTCATGATGATACTGGATGTCGCGCTTTCGTAAGGACCCGGAGGCCGGCGGAACGTGCGGCCAAAGGCGTCAATTGCCTGCGGTCCGGTGATCCGGAAAAAAATGAAAAAATATTTCGGACAGGGGTTAAGTATATTCCCCCGTCCTCCGATATATGTTTTAGAAAGCTGACAGTGGCTTGATCCGAAAAGGATTTCGGAATATTTCTCAACGGAATGAGAGCGCAGTCCGGTGTAGCGTTTTAATACACCGTCTTTTCTGTTCTGAAATGATTCCCATAGTTTAACTATAAGCTTGTAACCTGTTAACGGATAAAAGGTTTATATTTACGTGCTGCCGTGATATAATTCTAAAGGAGGTATGAAATGGGCGATATGAACATAAGCAGCGTAGCAAGTGCATACAGCGTATACTCTGCGGCCGCAAAAGCAGAACCTAAGACTGCCGCGGCAGCAGGCGAGACGGCACCAAGCGCTGCAGCAGTTTATGAGAAGAGTGCAGCAGCAGAAAAGCCGGCTACGTATTCCATCAACAAGATGAGTGCGGAGGACCGTGCGGCACTCGTACAGCAGCTTAAGCAGGATGAGGCGGACAGGAGAAGCCAGCTCGCGGATCTCGTTCAGAAGATGTTCTCCGAGCAGGCCGGCGTTTCAAAACTGTCCGAACTGTTTACCCCCGAGAACCTGAGAAACGTCAGCGAAGCTGATATAGAACAGGCCAAGAAGGACATAGCTGAAGACGGCTATTGGGGAGTCAAGCAGACATCCCAGAGGCTCTTTGATTTTGCATCGGCACTTGCGGGCGATGACCCCGAGAAGATGAAAGAGATGCAGAAAGCCATCGAGACTGGCTTCAAGGAAGCAACAGGCGCATGGGGCGACGAGCTTCCGTCGATATGCAAGGATACTTTCGATGCGGCCAACAAACTGTTCGATGAGTATTATGCATCAAAGGGCTGACATTTTTAAGGAGGCGACTGATGAACGCTAACAATTCCAATGTTTCAGCACTGTTTAACAGCCTGAATGCCAATAGCGGCGCAGGATCGTTCAATTTTGCGGATTATGCCGCAATAAAGAACGGCAGCTACGGAAAGCTTGTCAAAGCATATTATTCCGAAGGGACCAAGATAGATGACAAGCCTGCGGCAGCCGTATCAAAAAAGGCAGCTTCACAGAAGGCCACAGAAGCAAAGAAAACGGAAAATGCCGCCGCAGATCTTGTAAAGAAGGATGCCGATAAGCTGAGGACAGATGCCGAGGCACTTAACAAGGACGAGCTCTGGACGAAGAATAACGGCAAGGCAGATATGGGCAAGATCGCGGAAGCAGTCAGTGACTTTGCCGACAGCTACAACAAAGTCATAGAAGGATCTTCCAAGATAAAGTCCAAGGAAGCCTCGCGCGATGTTGATTTCATGACAGGGCTGACCAATACTTTTTCAAAGGTTCTTCAAAAGGCAGGCATCACCGTCGGAACGGACGGAAAGCTGAGCGTTAACGAAGATGCGCTTAAAAAGGCAGACCAGGCAACATTAAGATCACTGTTTGACGGTGTCGGTACGTATGGCTCCCAGATCGCCGAAAAGGCGGAGAGCATCGAAAGACATGCGGAGCCCGGCAGCATCTACGGAAGTGATGCAACAGTATCATCTGCATTATCAGGTGTGTACAACCAGTTTATATAATATCTTTAAACTCATTGAAACCAAATCCTTACCTGCATGAATCCCGGCATGACCTGCCGGGATTTTTGCGTGTAAAGGTTAAGGGAAAGTTGAATGAAAGATTTAATTGTATTATAATCTGAAATGTTAGCAAATACTAACAGAATCGGGAAATAACATGGTTAAGAACAGACAATATACAGTAACGGGAATGAGTTGCGCGGCATGCTCGGCAAGAGTGGAAAAAGCCGTTTCTTCCGTACCGGGCGTGAGTTCATGCGCGGTGAGCCTTCTGACCAATTCGATGAGCGTTGATGGCAGTGCGGAAGATGCCGCTGTCATAAAAGCGGTGGAGTCTGCGGGCTACGGTGCGGCGGTCAAAACCGAAGAAGTGCTTGATGAAGGCATCAGCAGGGGCATAAAGCTGCGTCTGGCGGTATCGGTCATGCTGCTCCTGATACTCATGTACTTCTCGATGGGAGTCCATATGTTCGGATGGCCTCTTCCCAAGGCCCTTATGGACCATATGGGACTGATACAGCTCATCCTGTCGGGCCTCATAATGATAGTGAACAATGCGTACTTTGTAAGAGGGTTCAGGAGCCTGGCGAAGCTGTCTCCCAACATGGACTCCCTTATTGCGCTCGGATGTACGGCATCATATGTTTATTCCGTGGCAATGGTCATCGCCAAAAGCCATGAGCTGTATTTTGAATCTGCGGGGATGATACTGACACTCGTCACCGTGGGAAAAACCCTTGAAGCCTATTCAAAAGGCAGGACGACCGATGCGATAAAGAGCCTTATGAAGCTTGCCCCCAAAACGGCAAACGTTATAAGGGACGGCCGTGAAGTGACGGTAGATATCGAAGAAGTAAGGGTCGGGGATATTTTTACGGTAAGGCCGGGTGAGAACATCCCTGTTGACGGCACGGTCATAGAGGGAAGCTCTGCGGTGGATGAGTCCGCCCTTACCGGGGAATCCATTCCCGTCGACAAGGAAGAGGGAAGCACGGTCTGTTCCGCAACGATAAACCGCTCGGGATTTCTTAAATGCCGGGCAACGAGAGTCGGAGAAGATACGACCCTTTCGGAGATCATATCGCTGATGAGCAGCGCCGCGGCAACAAAGGCACCTGCGGCAAAGCTTGCGGACAGGATATCGGGAGTGTTTGTTCCCGCGGTCATCCTTATCGCGCTTTTGGCTTTTGCGGCATGGATGCTTTTGGGACAGAGCCTGGGGTATGCACTTGCCAGGGGGGTATCCGTCCTGGTCGTATCATGCCCATGTGCCCTGGGCCTGGCGACTCCGGTCGCGATCATGGTCGGCAACGGAAACGGAGCAAGGGGCGGTATTCTGTTCAAAACGGCCCGGGCTCTTCAGGAGACGGGATCCGTTAAGATCGTGGCGCTCGACAAGACCGGAACGATAACACAGGGCATGCCGAAAGTGACCGATGTGACGCCGGCAGACGGGACCGATGAGGAAAAACTGATACGCATAGCGGCGTCTCTTGAGAGCAGGTCGGAGCACCCGCTCGCAAAGGCGATAATGGAATATGCGGGCGAAAAGGGGATAGAAGCCGCCGATATGACTGATTTTACCGCACTGGCGGGGAATGGCCTTGAAGCTGTCATCGGCGGGAAGCATATATGCGGAGGAAGCGTTGCCTTCATAAGGACCGGGGCGGAAATCACGCAGGAGGCAGAAGCTCTCGCCATAAGGGCTTCCGAAGAGGGAAAGACCCCGGTCATGTTTGCTGAAGACGGAAAGCTTCTGGGAATGTTTGCCATAGCGGATACGATAAAGGAAGACAGCGCCGAGGCGGTAAGACAGCTGAAGAATATGGGCATATATACCGTAATGCTGACAGGCGACAACCAGAGGACCGCCGATGCCATCGGCAGGGCGGCCGGCGTTGACAGGGTGATCGCCCAGGTGCTTCCCGACAGGAAGGAGATGGTGATAAGATCATTGGAAAAAAGCGGCAGAACTGCCATGGTCGGGGACGGCATAAATGATGCGCCCGCGCTCGCAAGGGCAGACATAGGCATGGCGATAGGAGCGGGGACCGACGTTGCGATAGATGCCGCAGATGTAGTGCTGATGAGATCGAGACTGACTGACGTTGCGGCCGCGGTTAGGCTTTCAAGGCGGACGCTTGTCAATATAAAGGAGAATCTGTTCTGGGCGCTTATATACAATGTCCTGCTGATCCCGTTGGCATGCGGGCTGTACTCCCGGTGGGGCCTTATAATGTCACCGGCATGGGGCGCGGCGGCAATGAGCTGCTCAAGCATATTTGTGGTTTCAAATGCACTTCGGCTCAACCTCTATAGGATACATGACAGTTCGGGGGACAGAGCAGGAAAAAGGGTGATCCCGGAAGAATATGAAGAAGAAAAAGGAGCAAAAGAGATGAAGAAAACCGTAAAGATCGAAGGAATGATGTGCAGCCACTGTGAGGCAAACGTCAAAAAGGCCCTTGAGGCAGCCGAGGGCGTAATGAGCGCAGACGTAAGCCACGAGGCGGGAACTGCGGTAATTGAACTTGCGGATGGCATTGATGAGGCACTCATCAGGAAGACGATAGAGGACGCCGGATATAAGTTCGTTTCAATGGAATAAAGGCCGGACAGCTTTTTTTCAAAATAAGTTGTAATAGGGCATATTACGTGTTAGAGTTGATGAAAGACGAGGTATGCTATGTTTGAATCCGGAGAAGACTACATCGAAACCATATACAGGCTGAAGAAGAAGAACGGTGTCGTGTATTCCATTGACATCGCAAGGCAGCTGGGCTTTTCAAGACCGAGCGTCAGCCGTGCTATGGGCATTCTCCGGGAAGACGGATATATATCCATGGATGATGTCAGCAAGGAGATCAGCCTTACCGAGAAGGGACACAAGAAGGCCGTAGAGATCTATGACAGGCACAAGACTCTAACGTCATTTCTGATGAAGGTTGCAAATGTGTCCGCGAAGGTAGCTGAGACTGATGCCTGCCGTATTGAGCATATAATCAGCCCCTCGACTTTCAGGGGTATTAAAAATTATATGAAAAATAATTAAACTGCGGAGCAGAAAGGAGAAAACGGCTATGAAATGGGTTTGTCAGGTGTGCGGATACGTACATGAAGGCCCGGAGCCCCCGGAGGAATGTCCTCAGTGCAAGGCACCGGCATCGAAGTTCACAAAACAGGAAGGTGAGATGACATGGGCAGCCGAACATGTTGTCGGAGTGGCAAAAGGCGTTTCAGAAGATATCATCAATGACCTTCGTGCCAACTTTAACGGGGAATGCTCGGAAGTGGGCATGTATCTTGCAATGGCCAGGGTCGCTTACAGGGAAGGCTATCCCGAAGTAGGATCATATTATGAGAAGGCGGCTTTTGAAGAGGCAGAGCATGCAGCCAAGTTTGCGGAGCTTCTCGGAGAAGTCGTCACGGATTCGACGAAGCGTAACCTTGAGATGCGCGTTGAGGCCGAGAACGGCGCAACGGCAGGCAAGACCGATCTTGCAAAGCGTGCGAAGGCAGCTAACCTTGATGCCATCCATGATACAGTCCATGAGATGGCAAGGGATGAGGCAAGACACGGCAAGGCATTCGCCGGACTCCTTAAAAGATATTTCGGATAAGGTATATGAGATAAGCCGGGCACTGCCCGGCTTTCTTTTTATTTATGGTATAATATGTCAGGCAGGATCCTAATGCCTG
This sequence comes from Lachnospiraceae bacterium, assembly GCA_024698075.1. Taxonomy (GTDB): domain Bacteria; phylum Bacillota; class Clostridia; order Lachnospirales; family Lachnospiraceae; genus UBA2868. The sequence continues at coordinate 27,310 of JAILRP010000081.1, read as the reverse complement.
AAATGACATGGAAAAACCGTCAGAAAAGAGAGATCATGAATGGATACGATACGTTTATATGAGACCGATGGGCTGCTGACCGAATTTGAAGCAGCAGTCGTCGGAGTATTAAAGACCGATGACGGAAGGTGGAAGGCCGCTCTTGACAGGACGGCCTTTTTCCCTGAAGGCGGCGGACAGGGCTGCGACACCGGGCAGCTGGTTTCGGAAGGCGGAGCGGCTGCAGAGGTTACGGATGTACAGACGGAAGACGGCACCATATGGCACTATACGGATAGGGAGCTTACGCTGAACGATAAGGTCAGGGGGATCATTGACCGGGAGCAAAGACTGGTCCGGATGCAGGTGCACGGTGCAGAGCATCTGCTGAGCGGGATATTCCACAGGCTCTACGGATATGACAATGTCGGATTTCACATATCAGGCACGCAGGCGGTGCTTGATGTCAGCGGCCCACTGACCGACGAACAGATAAGGGATGCCGAAAGAAGGGCAAACCTTGCGGTGCTCGATGATATAAAGATCACGGTCAGCTTTCCGTCGGCTGCAGAGGCGATGGGAATGGATTATCGGAGCAAGCTCGATACTTACGAAGGGATCAGGCTGGTAACGATAGAAGGATATGATGTGTGCGCATGCTGTGCACCGCATCTTCCGACGACCGGAATGTTCGGTGCGGTAAAGATATTAGACCATATGCCCCACCGCGGAGGGATGAGGCTTACAATGACCGCGGGCATCAGCGCCTACATGGACTATGCCTGCCTTCACGACTCAAACGCAAAGATCATGGCAATGACCTCTTCGAAGCGGGAGGAGACTGCGGATGCCGTAGGAGACCTTATGGGCAGGATGGCACTCCTGAGAGAAGAAAATACCCTTCTGCGCAGGCAGATGACGGAGCTTGTGACCGAAAGAGAGCTTGAAAGCCTTAAAGGGAAAGAAGCATCCGGAAGGCCCCATCTGATATTTGTAAGAAGCCTTGATCCAAAAGGCCTCCGGGATCTTGTCAATAAATGCACGGCATCATATCCCGGCACGGTATGCGCTTTCCTTGAAACACAAAACGGATACCGGTACATTTTTGCCGCATCTGCCGGCACTGCTGCGGATGTAAGGGAGCTGACAAATGATTTTAACGAGCATTGCAGCGGCAGGGGAGGAGGAAGCGCCCTCATGACCGAAGGGACGGCAAATGCCGAAAGAGAGGGGATTGAGGCGTTTTTCGGATCATTTGCCGGATGATCATAATTTAAGTGGAATAATCACGCAAAAAAGCGTAAAATATAAGAGTTAACTAACATTTTTCCGAGGAGAACAGATATCATGAGTGAAAAAAAACAGGTCGAACAGATCACTTCAATGGAGGAAGACTTTGCCCAATGGTATACGGACGTCGTTATCAAGGCGGACCTTATCGACTACACGAGCGTAAAGGGCTGCATGGTCTTTAAGCCGGCAGGATATGCCATCTGGGAACTCATCCAGAAACAGATGGATGAAAGGTTCAAGCAGTGCGGAGTGGAGAATGTATATCTCCCGATGTTCATTCCCGAGAGTCTCCTTGAAAAAGAAAAAGATCACGTGGAAGGATTCGCACCCGAGGTGGCGTGGGTCACGCATGGCGGGCTTCAGCCGCTCCAGGAGAGGATGTGCGTGCGCCCCACATCGGAAACTCTGTTCTGTGATTTTTACAAGAACGAAGTGCATTCATACAGGGACCTTCCGAAGATATACAACCAGTGGTGCTCTGTAGTCAGATGGGAAAAAGAGACAAGGCCTTTCCTGCGCTCAAGGGAATTCCTGTGGCAGGAAGGACATACGATCCATGCAACCGCCGAGGAGGCTGAGGAAAGAACGATCCAGATGCTGAACGTTTATGCCGACTTCTGCGAGCAGGTACTTGCCATCCCGGTGATCAAGGGAAGAAAGACGGATAAGGAAAAGTTCGCGGGAGCGGAGGCAACCTATACGATAGAGGCCCTTATGCATGACGGCAAGGCGCTCCAGTCGGGAACGAGCCACAATTTCGGCGACGGTTTTGCAAGGGCGTTTGATATACAGTTCACAGACAAGGACAATACCCTTAAATATCCGTTCCAGACTTCATGGGGTTCAACAACCCGCCTGATCGGAGCGCTGATCATGGTACACGGAGATGACAGCGGCCTTGTGCTTCCTCCGAAGGTAGCACCGGTGCAGACGATCATCGTTCCCGTAAGGCAGCAGCAGGAGGGAGTCCTTGAGAAGGCGGCCGCCATAAAGGATGAGCTTGCGGCAGCGGGCATAAGGGTCAAAGTTGATGACAGCGAGAAGAGCCCCGGATGGAAATTTGCCGAGGCGGAGATGCGCGGAATACCTGTAAGGGTTGAGATCGGACCCAAGGACATAGAGGCGGGGACTGCGGTCATAGCACGCCGCGACACCGGCGAAAAGATGCAGTGCCCGATAGATAAGATAGCCGAAACCGTCAAAAAGCTTCTTGACAGCATCCAGTCCGACATGCTGGAGCGGGCAAGGAAACGCCGTGATGAGCAGACATACACGGCTCATTCCAAAGAGGAATTCCTTAAACTGTTCTCGGAGAAGTCCGGATTTGTCAGGGCCATGTGGTGCGGCGATGTGGAATGTGAGAACGAGATCAAGGAGAAACTGTCCGTTACGAGCAGGTGCATGCCGTTCGAACAGGAAATGGTGGCAGATACATGCGTATGCTGCGGCAGGCCGGCCAAGAAGCTCGTTTACTGGGGAAGAGCTTATTAACTGCCGGTGCCCGTTACAGCCGGGATCGCCGGACGGGCAAGGATCGATAAATGAAAGCGGAGGGAAAACCATGAACGTACTTGTTATCAACTGTGGAAGCAGCTCACTTAAATACCAGCTCATCAATGCAGACAACGAGGAAGTGCTTGCAAAAGGACTGTGTGAGCGTATCGGGATAGACGGCGGCATGCATACATACCAGCCAAAGGGTGCCGATAAGATAAAGACGGATGTTGACATGCCGACCCATACGAAGGCGGTCAGCCTGGTGCTCGAAGCGTTAACGGATGCCAAAAGCGGTGTCATAAAGAGCCTTGGCGAGATTGACGCGGTCGGGCACAGGATCGTCCATGGCGGTGAAAAATTCTCGAAGTCCGTTGTCATAGACGATGAAGTGATCACCGCGATAGAAGAGTGCAGCAGCCTCGCACCTCTTCATAATCCGGCAAACCTTATCGGGGTCAATTCGTGCAGGGAGCTTATGCCGAACGTTCCGATGGTTGCGGTGTTTGATACCGCATTCCATCAGACGATGCCCAAGAAGGCCTATCTTTACGGCATTCCCTATGAGTATTACAGGAAGTACAAGGTGCGCCGCTACGGTTTTCACGGAACGAGCCATGAATACGTTGCGAACCGTACCGCCGAGTTTCTCGGAAAAGACATAAAGGACATGAAGATAATCGTGTGCCATCTCGGAAACGGTGCATCCGTTTCGGCGGTCTGCCACGGAAAATGTGTAGACACCTCAATGGGCCTGACTCCTCTTGAAGGCCTGATCATGGGAACCAGGAGCGGTGACATCGATCCCGCCATCATTGGGTTCATTGCGGAAAAGGAAGGCCTGTCGATCAGCGAGATGGAAACTGTACTTAACAAAAAATCAGGCGTGCTCGGACTGTCTGACGGAATATCCAGCGACTTCCGCGACCTCGGACAGGCTGCCGATTCGGGAAACGAAGCGGCAAAGACGGCACTTGATACATATGCCTACAGGGTCGCAAAATACATCGGAGCCTATGCGGCGGCGATGAACGGTGTCGATGCCATAACATTTACGGCCGGCGTGGGTGAGAACAACATCTCGGCGAGAGTGCAGATAAGCGAATATCTGACATATCTCGGAACACAGATTGATATTCAGAAAAATGACATGAGGGGCGAGGAGGCAGTGATCTCTAAAGACGGATCAAAGGTTCAGCTTCTGGTGATACCTACGGATGAGGAAATGTCCATCGCAAGGCAGACGGTCGCTCTTGTCGGCAGATGATGAGGCAGATGCATGCAGATCGAAGTCCCTTCAAAGGTCAGCACAATAATCAATACACTTACGGATAACGGATTCGAGGCATATGCGGTAGGCGGCTGCGTCAGGGACTCATACCTCGGGCTTACGCCGAATGACTGGGACATAACGACAAACGCCCTTCCGGCACAGGTGAAAGAGCTGTTCCGAAGGACCGTGGATATAGGGATAGAGCACGGGACCGTAAAAGTCATGATGGGAAATGACGGCTATGAGGTCACGACATACCGTATAGACGGAGAGTACGAAGACTGCCGCCATCCGAAAAATGTCACGTTCACTTCAAAGCTTGAAGAGGACCTGAAACGGCGCGATTTTACTATAAATGCGATGGCATACAGCGAAAGGACCGGCCTAGTGGATCTGTTCGGCGGGATAGATGACATTGAAGCCGGCGTGATCCGTGCGGTGGGCGATCCCGTTGAACGCTTTACGGAGGATGCGCTCAGGATACTGCGTGCCCTGCGATTTTCCGCAAGGTTTGATTATGATATAGAGGCCAAGACGAAAGAGGCCATAATAAGCCTGGCGCCGAACCTTTCAAATATCAGCGCCGAGAGGATAAGGGATGAGCTCGAAAAGCTCATCTGCTCCGACAATCCCGACAGGCTCAGATGGGCATATATATTCGGGGTCACTTCCGTTATCTTTCCGGAGTGGGATGACATGATGAAATGCATGCAGACTACACCGCATCATTACACGGATGTCGGAGACCACACGATAGGGGTGCTTGAATACATCGTCACCTGCTATCCGGACATTTCCAAAGAGGATGACAGGGTCTTAAGGCTTGCCGCCCTTCTGCACGATATAGCCAAGCCTGCATGCAGGTTTACCGGCCCCGACGGGATAGACCATTTTACCGGACATCCCGCCGAGAGCGAAAAGATGGCACTTTTTGTCATGCAGAGGCTTAAATACGATAACGATACGATAAACCGTGTCAGAAAGCTTGTCAGGTATCACGATGACACGCCGGAAGCCGCATACCCTGCCGTCAGGAGGTTTATCATAGCGGCGGGTGCCGAAAACATGGAAAATCTCATAAGGCTTAAATATGCGGACATTTATGCACATACCGGATACAGGCGGGCTGAAAAGCTCAGGATGGCCGGGGAACTTGATAAGATGTACAGAAAGGTGCTCTCTGACGGAGACTGTCTGTCGGTAAAGCAGCTTGCGGTAAACGGACATGACCTTATGGCATGCGGAATAAAAGACGGACCAAAGATCGGGGAAGCCCTGAACTTTCTTCTGGAAAAGGTTCTCGATGACCCCGGCGTGAATGAAAAAGACACGCTTCTTAAAGAACTTGGCGCCAGGATGGGATGAAGAATATCGAAAAAGTGGTCATTCCCGTGATCATCATCGTGCTCGTTACGATGCTGGGAATATACCTCATTTCAAAAGAATATGATAAGCAGCGCGCTGAGAAGCGTGCGGAAGAGATAAACCAGACCGCTGAGGCCGAAAGTCCCGTAGATAACGAAGATCTGGTCTACGAGAGCGTTGCGATGCTTGTCGGAAAAGACGAAGAAAACCACAAGCTCAAGTTCCTGTCCGTAGACAGTGAAAAACTGTTTGAGCTCAACTATTCAAACAAGACACCGATCCTCGGCAGGCACGGCAATTCACTGACACTTGATGAGATACCGCTCGGCGAGATACTCGATGCCACGTTCAGCGTCCATAACAGGGACCTTTATGAACTGAGGGTGAGCGATGACGCATGGACTTTTACGGATGTGACAAAGTTTGAGATAGATGATGCGGAAGGAAGGATGGATATCGCGGGAAGCACATATAAGCTTCCGCCGACTTCCATAGTATCATACAGGGATGAGCTTGCCTCGTTCATGGATGTCACGAATGTCGACACGCTTACGGTCAAGGGATACGGACGGAAAGTCTGCTCGGTGATCGTAGAGCGCGGCCACGGATATATCAGGCTGGTCAATGATTCATACTTCGAGGGAGGATGGATAGAGATCGGCCAGTCGATCATAAAAGTAGTCACCGAGGAAATGCTGATCCCGGTCCCGGAAGGAAACTACCACGTCCGCCTTACGAACAGGGGATATGCAGCGGAAGAGGATGTAACGGTTGAGCGCGACAAGGAATCGGTCATAGACCTTTCCAAGGCAGACATCAAGGAAGTATCGATAGGCCATGTCGCATTTACGATAGTGCCGGATTACGCCCAGCTGTATGTCGACGGGCAGATGACGGATTTTGAAGAAAGGGTAGCGCTCGAGTACGGCATACACCGCGTGCATGTCGAGCTTGCCGGCTACAGGAGCGTTGACACGAACATCCGTGTCTCCGACAAGTATGTAGATATCAATATATCACTCGAACCCGATGACGGTTCATCCGAAGACGGAAAGACCACGACGACAGCAAAGACAACGGCGAAGACAACCGCAAAAACGTCTTCAACAACAACGGCAAAACCGGCGACGACCGCCGGGACGACGTCGCGTATCGGCCCGTTTACGAACTTTGTGACACCGATCCCGTCAACTTCATCTACAGCGAAGACATCGTCGAGTGACAGTTCCACAACTGAGAAAACAGACAGGACAACAACCGAAAAGACTGAATCAACGACCGAGGAGACGGGTACTACCGAAGAAGTCGTGAGCAATACAAGAAAAATGTATGTGGAATCTCCGGAGGGAGCGGAAGTATTCGTTGACAGCGTTTATGTGGGAATCGCTCCCACGTCATTCATTAAGCCCGAGAAAGGCTCTCACGTGATAACGCTGTCAAGATCCGGATGCGTCACGAAGAGCTACACGGTAGCAGTATCGGATGATGACAGGGATGTCACGCTTTCGTTTTCGGAACTGGTTCCCGAGGAGGAACAGGGGGAGCCGTGATCCCTATCCGGCCAAATATAACATACCGGCATGAAGAAATACTTGAGAAAACGCGAAAACAGGATATCGGCCGCATTCATGATCATAACCATGATCATATCGGCAAGCCCGCTGATCAGCAGATACTGCATTAACGGGCATGATCTGGGATACCATCTGCTGCGCATCGAAAGCCTTAAGGAGGGGATCCTTATCGGACGTCCCTTCATGAAAGTCAACACCCTTTTCTTCGGAGGCGCCGGATATGCGGCCACTCTGTTCGATACGGATATTCTCCTGCATATACCCGCGCTGCTCCGTGTGCTTCACGTAAGCATAGGAAAGAGCTATCACATATATGCTGCACTTATATTCATTCTCTGCTATCTTTCGACGTTCTACAGCGTCTGGAAGATGAGCCTGTCAAAGTTTGCCGGAACCGCTGCGGCAATAATCCTGACTCTCTGCCACTACCATATGGATGACATGCTGGTCCGCGCTGACGTTGGGGAAAATACGGCATTTATCTTCATGCCCCTTGCGGTATACGGAATATTCAACGTTATCTACGAAGACATGGACAAGCCTGCGGTATTCGGCATGGGATTTGCGGGGCTGATACTGACGCATTCCCCTTCCTGCATCCTTATGGCATGTTTTGCAGCCCTGGCGTTTCTTCTGAACATAAAACGATTCATAGCCGCACCGCGTGTCTTTGTCAGGATGTGCATCGTATCCTGCTTAGCATGCCTCGTGACGGCATATCAGTGGGTGCCCATGCTCGAGCAGTTCGCATCCGGCAGTTTTTACGCGGCTGAAAACTGGAAGGATATCATCGGATCATCGGTAAGCTTTTCGCAGATGCTCTCATCCTCTTTCCCGTGTATCGGCCTGCTCCTGTTCATACTTGCCATTCCGAGGGTGTTCCTGTCCCGCAGGGATTATCCTATCCTGGCATTTATCGACCTCCTGCTGGTAATGGCTGTCATTTTTGCCGTAGGCGCTACGGATATAATGCCGTGGAATCTTGCGGCAAGATACTTCGGGCTCCTTCGGTATCCATGGAGGCTTTTTGCGGCATCATCGGTCTTTCTGGCAATGGCTGATGCGGCAGTGCTCACGCTGTTCCTTGACAGGACGGCGGGACCGGGGAGAGAGACGGCGGCAGAGGCGGCTCTCATCCTTGTGTTTGCCGTATGTGCATGGTCGGCCTTATCCCATCAGAATGGGGAAAACGGATACTACGATTACAGTGACGACTATTACAGCTATAAACCGTTTACCGCGGATGTGGGAGCCGGAGAGTGGCTTCCCGAGGGGGTTTACGACAGGGAAATGCTCACCGGGCAGAGCGGAAGGCTCGTATTTTCCGACGGCTCGACGGGGGCGATTGAAAGAAAAAGAGCAAGGATCACGACAAAGGTAAGCGGATCCTTTGAATATGCGGATGTTCCGTTTGTATATTACAAGGGCTACAGGGCGGTTCTGACCGACAATGCCGGAAACAGGACGAAGCTCGAGATAACGGGCGAAGGAGAAAACGGTCTGTGCAGGGTTTACCTTGACGGAAGAACAGGAGACCTTGACGTGGTATACAGGGGGACGCTGCTTCAGTATATCTCCCTTGTGATATCGCATCTGTTCCTGCTCCTGATATTTGACCTGTGGTATCTGAAAAACAAATACAAAAAGAAGCTTAAGGAAAGAGCCGCTCTGGCAGGCGCAAACCTCGGAAAGATAGCAGGATTTGTACTGATAGCTGCCGCATCATCATGCATGCTTACCGCCTGCAGCGTCTCGGGAGCTTCGGCTGAATCCGTCTATGTGGATCCGAATGAGGTCATAGACTACCTCAACAACATGAACGGGACCGGGGGTGAGGAAGAGGAGCCGATCCCCGAGGAAGACCTTGTCAGGGCCAACTACAGCCTCAGGGGATATGACGAAGAGGGGCAGAAATATGCGGTAATGATCGATGAGTCGACGGGTGAGCAGGTCATTTCGGTCGTTACCCCCGAAGAGGCGGCAGAACGTACCGGAAAGGAGCCTGAAACGGTACATGGCCTGTATGAATCCCTGATAAAAGAAGAAGCCGGCAATATTCAAAAAGAATACAGGACCAAGAGCCTGAAGCAGCGTATAATGCATGAGACGGATGCACTTCTGTGCCTTGAGGTATTTCCGGAAAAGGCCGGCAGGTACGGCATCGATAAGCTGGCTTCCGAGCTTGGACATGATATACTTAGCATTCCGGAGACAAAGATCGAGGATGCCACGGACAAATACGACTGCGCGGCGGTTCTCGCAAAGGCCGCATATGTGATGGCTGACGATGAGCTTGCGGAGCCCGCAAAGGAACGGGCCGAACGGCTTTTTGCGGATGCGGAGGACATGGATGTTTCGGAAAGCGAGCCGGCGGCGGCGAGGCTGTGGGCAGCGGCCGAACTGTACAGGCTTACGGGAAGACGGACGTACAGGTCGGTAGTAGATGCCATAGCAATGGATGTGGTCCCCGAGGGAGCCACATATGAGGACCCGGGCTATTATGGGCTGTTTGCTTATCTCATGGCTCCGTATCCGACGAACTACAACGTCTGCACTTCAATGATGAACGTTGTCTTCGATGAGGCGAACAGACTCATCAAGATCCCCATGGAAGATGAGTTCCTTGATACGAGAGTTGATGACATGACTCAGAAAAATGATGAAAAGGTTGCCACGAGGATGCTTGAAGAGGCATTTTTAGTTACGATGACCGAATATGTGAGCATGAGCATAGAATATACCGATTTTGTTCAGAACAGGATGAATTATATATGTGGCGCCAATCTTTCCGGAACCGACTTTACCGCAGAGGACGGTGCGCTGTATGATTCACCGAAGCTGTTCGTTTTGACAGGTTTATGCAGATAGGAGGGGAATGATGAGAATAGTTGTATTGGCAGGGGGACTCAGCACCGAAAGGGATGTCTCTTTGGTAAGCGGGCGCGATATCTACACCGCTCTTTTGAAAAACGGGCATAAGGTGGTGCTCCTTGATGTATTTCTCGGCACGGATGTAAAGTCTGAGGATGCGTTTGATGCGGACATTGACTGGGCAGGAGAGATTACTTCGGTCTCCGGCGAAGAACCCGATCTTGATAAGATAAGGGCACTGCGAAGCGACGGCGGAAAGGTATTTTTCGGCCCTAACGTCATAAGCATCTGCCAGGCTTCCGATATAGTTTTCATGGCCCTTCACGGGGACTGCGGGGAAAACGGGAAGATACAGGCGGCCTTTGACCTTCTGGGGATAAAATATACCGGAACGGGGTCCTTCTCATCCGCTCTTGCAATGGATAAGGCGATCTCCAAGGCCCTGTTTAAGATGTACGGGGTTCCCACTCCCGAAAGCGTGATGCTCCGGAGTGAGGATGATGAATATATGCCGGAGTTTCCGTGCGTTGTCAAGATATGCAGCGGAGGATCCTCGATTGGTGTGTATGTCGTACATAACGAGAACGAGTACAGAAGCGCGGTAAAGGATGCGTTCAGGTATGAGTCAAGGGTTATCGTCGAACAGTACATAAAAGGCAGGGAATTTACCTGCTGCGTGATAGAGGGACAGGCACTTCCCATCGTAGAGATAGCCCCGAAGAGCGGATTTTACGATTACAGGAACAAATATCAGGCCGGCTCCACGGTGGAAACGTGTCCCGCGGATGTCGATGCGGATACAACGGCAAAGATCCAGGCCGAGGCAGTGAAGGCATATGATGCCCTCGGGATCTCAACGTATGCCAGGATGGATTTTCTCATGAATGAGAGCGGAGACATATTCTGTCTTGAAGCAAACACTCTCCCGGGAATGACGCCGACAAGCCTGATACCTCAGGAAGCGGCCGCCATAGGAAAGAGCTATGAGGAGCTGTGTGAGTGGATAATCGATATTTCTCTGAAGAAGCAGGCGTGATATGCGGAATATGACAGTACAGTCGATAGCGGAAGCTGTCGGGGGAAAAATAGAAAATGCCGTAAAGGCTGACCTGACCAAAGAAGCCACATGCGTAGTGATAGACTCGAGGCTCATCGAGAAAGGCGGAGTCTTTGTCGCGACGAAGGGCGAGAGGGTTGACGGCCATTCATTTATCAACAGCGTATTTGACGAAGGTGCACTTGCCGTAATATGCGAGAACATGCCGGCGGATGCAAAGGGCACCTGCATAGTCGTCGATGACAGCTTTGAAGCGCTCAGGAAGCTCGCCGAATACTACCGAAGGCAGGTATCGCTCAAGGTTGTTGGAATAGTGGGCAGCGTCGGAAAGACGAGCACGAAGGAGATCGTAGCCAGCGTGCTGTCGGCACATTATGAAGTGCTGCGTACGGAAGGCAACTTCAACAATGAGATAGGTGTCCCGCTGACGATATTCAGGATCAGGGATGCGCATGAACTGGCGGTCATAGAGATGGGGATCAGCGATTTCGGTGAGATGTCAAGGCTCGGGCAGATGGTAAAGCCCGACATAGTCGTGTTCACGAATATCGGGCCGTGCCATCTAGAATACTTAAACGACCTCGATGGAGTTCTTGCTGCCAAGACAGAGATAATAGACTATATGTCCCCGACGGGGACGCTGGTCCTTAACGGTCAGGATGAGAAGCTCGCAACGATCGACGAAAATATGGCGGGCAGCAGGAAGATCATCCGCTACGGCAAAGAATCCAAAAGAGATGATGTCTATGCATCAAACATAGAAAACCTCGGGCTTGACGGATCGAGATTTACCGCGAATTTCCCTGACGGGAGCCATTATGAACTGACGATCCCGCTGCCGGGATATCATATGGTGGATAATGCGATAGCCGCAGCCGCGGTTGGGTTCCTGACGGGACTCAACCTTGAAGAGATAAGGCGCGGCATGGCAGCGGCAGAGCCCATGTCCGGAAGGGGACATATAATCCACACCGAAAAATACACGATAGTGGATGACTGTTATAATGCAAACCCGAGATCGATGTGCGCGGCGCTTGATACGCTCGGATATGCCATTACCAGGAAAGTCGCGATACTCGGTGACATGTTCGAGCTTGGCGAGGAATCGGACAGGCTGCACGGTGAGGTGGGAGACTATGCGGCGGGCCACGGTACCGATTCCCTCATATTTGTCGGGCCGAGCGCGAAGTTCATGTATGAGCGCGCGATCGTCCACGACGGCGTACAGATAAGGTACTATCCGAACAAGGAGCTTTTGCTGTCGGCCCTTTCGGATACATCGAAGGAGATACTGATCCCCGGGGATACGATCCTTGTAAAGGCGTCCCACGGAATGGGATTTTCAGAGGTTGTTGAATTCTTGAGCAGATAAAGGAGAAGAGCATGGCATTTCAGATTTTTACTGACACAGGAGCAAACGTAACCGATAAGGTCAGGGAGCATTACGGAATAAAAGTCGTGCCCCTTACGCTCATACTTGAAGGAGAAGAGCTTCAGTTTGAGAGCACGGAAAACTTTGACTATGAAGAGTACTACACGAAGCTGAAGGACGGCATGAAGGCCTCCACTTCCCAGGTCAATCCGGCACAGTTCATGGAGAGCTTCGAGCCTGTCCTGAAAGAGGGTGATGACATACTGTACATCGGACTCTCGGGAGGAGTAACGGGATCGGTGAATTCCGCAAAGATAGCCGCTTCCGACCTGTCAGAAGATTATCCCGACAGGAAGATAAGGATAGTCGATTCCCTTGGAGCCTCGCTCGGAGAGGGAATACTCGTAGTCGAAGCCGCCGAGTGCCGCGACAAGGGCATGTCGGTCAATGAGACGGCGGAGCATATCGATTTTCAGAAGTACTGCATGTATCAGGTGTTCATAGTCGATGACCTGAAGCATTTAAAAAGAACGGGCCGCATCAGCGGTGCGCTCGCATCACTCGGAACGATGATGGATATCAAGCCTATCCTCAAAGGCGACACGGAAGGAAAGATCGTGGTCGAATGCAAGGCAAGGGGCCGCAAGCAGGCGATCAGGGCTCTTGCGGAGAAGTACCGCGACCTTGCCGTAAAATGCGAGGAACAGATCGTTGGGATATCATACGGAGGAAAGAGAGAGGATGCGGTGCATCTTGCAAACCTCATCACAAAGATCGCGGAGCCCAAAAAGATATGGATCGTTGCGCATGAACCGGTCACCGGAGCCCATGTGGGTCCGGGGATGCTCGCCCTGTATTTTAAGGGTGCCGATGACGTCAGGGCATTCTGACGGCCGGCGGGAGGATCATAAATGCTGAGATTTATATGCTGCATGGTATTTGTCGTCATTGATTTTGTCGCGGTCATTCCGTTCCTTATCATCGGGTTCATTCTGCAGCTGATATCGCCTGCGGCCAAAAACGCATACATGAAGGTCCTGATGAAGATCATATTCGCTGAGATCAATATGTGTGCAGGGGCAAAGGTTAAGTATCTGAATTTTGACAGGATCCCGGAGGGTGAGCCCGTGCTTTATGTGGCTAACCACGAGAGTTTTTTTGACGTGCTGCTGACGCTTACATATCTTCCGGGCACCATATGCTTTGTTGCCAAGAAGCAGTTCCTGAAGGTGCCGATCTTCGGCCAGGCGCTCTGGCTTTACAATACTCTTTTCATTGACAGGGATGATATCAAGCAGGGACTTAAAACGATACTGAAGGCCATAGATAACGTGAAATCCGGTATGTCTGTCTTTATCTTTCCGGAGGGGACCAGATGCCGTGACGGCAAGGTCGGGGATTTTAAAGAAGGGAGCATGAAGATCGCGGTAAAGTCGGGATGCCCGATAGTGCCGATATCGATAGCAAATACCTCAGAGGTATATGAAAATCATTTCCCGCGCTTAAAGCCCGCTCCCGTGGTCGTGGAGATACTCGATCCCATATATCCCAAAGACTACGACAGCAAAGACCAGAAGCACCTCGGTAAGCTGTGCAGGGACAGGATCGCCGAGGCAAGGGAGAAAAACCTCAAGGAATACTGCAGCTAGTCCGCGGCATAGACTATTTCGCCGCCGCATATCGTATATCTTATCTTTCCCGCAAATCTGTTTCCGAGGAAAGGTGAATTGGACGATCTTGACCTTGATGATGAATACAGGGTCTCTTCGTCCGCAGAGAAGATCATCACATCTGCCGGTGCGCCTACCGAAAGCGTCCCGGCGTTAAGCCCGTACATTCTTGCGGGATTCAGGCTCATAAGTTCATAAAGGTCCGTATAGTCAAGTATATCCCGGCATACCAAAGTCGAATAAGCCAGAAGGAATGAAGTCTCCAGTCCTATGATCCCGCTCGGGGCCGATGCGAAATCCCGGGATTTTTCCTCCGGGGAGTGTGGCGCATGGTCGGTCGCGATAAGGTCGACGGTCCTGTCGGACAGGCCTTCCCATATGGCTTCCCGGTCTTCGGCACACCGAAGCGGCGGGTTCATCTTGGCGAGGGTGCCGAACTTTGCGATAGCGGAGTCCGTAAGCGTGAAATGATGCGGTGTGGCCTCCGCATGTATGTTCGGATTGGTTTTTTTGGCCTCCCTTACAAGGGACACACCTTCCGAAGTGCTTATATGCTGAATATCCAGTGTAACGCCGGTCCTTGATGCGATCTCAAGATCACGCTCTATCATGGATATCTCTGCCATCCTGTCAGAGCCCGTAAGGCCGAGCGAGTGCGCCGCATGTCCGGAATTGATGCCGTTTTCCTTAATGTATGCACTGTCCTCCTCGTGAAGGGATACGGGCTTATTAAGGGCGGCAGCTTCGGTAAATGCCTTTTCCAAAAGAGCGGCATCCATCACGGGTTTTCCGTCGTCGGTAAATCCGGCCGCACCTGCCTCGGCGAGAGCCTTGTAATCGCAGCACTGTCTGCCGAGCATGCCCTTTGTGAGCGTGGCGCAGGTGTATATGTGTATCTTTTCGGAAGATGCGCGCCGCAATACGTCCCGTACCATTTCCGGGCTGTCGATCGGCGGCACGGTATTGGCCATCATGACAACAGACGTGAATCCGCCTGCCGCGGCACAGGCGGCGCCGGAATGGATGTCCTCTTTATAAGTCTGCCCCGGATCCCTGAAATGAACGTGGACATCAACGAGCCCGGGTCCCGCGATAAGGCCGGAGGCGTCTATTTCCGTACCGTCTTCCCTGTAATCCCCGGCGGATACGAACCTGCCTCCGCTTATGTAAATATCCGATATCTCATCCCTTCCGGAAGAAGGGTCGATGATCCTGGCGTTTCTGATCTTCATATTCTGTCTCCGCTGATCTTTATGGATTTGGACAGGCCGTACCTGAAATGGCAGGCATGCCCCGTAAGACATTGTAACGCATAAGTAAAAACTTGAAAATACGGCATAAAAAGACTATACTTAAATTAAATTGGATACTTATGTCCTGCAGTAAACAGATAATATGAAGATCAGGGAAACAGCATCAGTAATTTCACAGGAATGCCTGTGTGACGGGATCTATTCGATGGTCATAGCGACAAAGGCCGCAGAATCCGCACAGGCAGGCCAGTTTGTCATGATATATCCGGGCAGTGCGGCAAGGCTTCTGCCACGCCCCATAAGCATTTGCGAGATATCACCGGGCGCCGTCCGCATCGTATACAGGATAGCGGGTGCAGGCACGGAGGAGATGTCGCATCTTCGTGCGGGGGACCCGGTTGAGATACTCGGACCGAACGGGAACGGATTTTTCGCGGCGGTCCGTGAAGATATCCGCCCGGACACAAAGGCCCTTCTTCTCGGAGGAGGGATAGGAATACCGCCGATGCTCGAGCTTGCGAAAAGCCTTGAATGTGATGTGGCGATCGCAGCGGGCTACAGGAGCGCAGACGAGATGTTCCTGACACGTGAGCTCCTTGCGGCAGGCAGGCTGTACGTCGCTACCGATGACGGAAGTGCGGGAACACGCGGAACCGTTATGGATGCAGTCAGGGAAAACGGTATCGATGCCGACATCATCTTTGCATGCGGTCCGCGCCCGATGCTTGTGGCGGTAAAGTCATATGCCGCAAAGAAGGGGATAAGCGCTTATCTATCCATGGAGGAAAGGATGGCCTGCGGGATAGGCGCCTGCCTGGGATGCGTATGTGCGTCCGCCGGCATTGACGATCATTCCAAGGTAAAGAATAAAAGAGTATGCGCGGACGGGCCTGTATTTCCTGCATCGGAGGTGGAACTGTGATGGATATGTCAGTAAACATCGCGGGGGTCCGCCTGAAGAATCCGGTCATGACGGCATCGGGCACATTCGGATCCGGGATGGAGTACTCCGAGTTTGTAGACTTAAATAAACTCGGGGCGGTCGTGACAAAGGGAGTGAGCCTTGAGCCTTGGCCGGGCAATCCGACACCGAGGGTCGCCGAGACTTATGGCGGGATGCTGAACGCGATCGGGCTGCAGAATCCGGGGATAGACACCTTTATCGAAAGGGACTTAAAGTTTCTCAGCGGTTTTGATACAAAGGTCATCGTCAACGTCTGCGGCAAAACGGTCAGCGAATATTTAGGAGTCGTAGAAAGGCTGGCCGATACCGATGCTGACATGCTCGAGATAAACGTCAGCTGCCCGAACGTAAAGGAAGGCGCCATCGCCTTCGGGCAGGATCCGAAGGCGCTTGCGGACATTACGGAACAGATAAAGAAAAAGGCCAGACAGCCCGTGATCATGAAGCTTTCGCCGAACGTGACCGATATAGCGCTCATGGCAAAGGTGTGCGAGGACAGCGGTGCGGATGCGGTATCTCTGATAAACACGATCACAGGGATGAAGATAGATGTCAGAACGAGGAAGTTCGTTCTGGCAAACAGGACAGGAGGCCTGTCCGGACCGGCCATTAAGCCCGTGGCCGTCAGAATGGTATACCAGGCGGCAAGCGCGGTCAGCATACCGGTGATAGGAATGGGCGGGATAACATGTGCCGAGGATGCGCTGGAGTTCATAATGGCGGGCGCTTCGGCGGTTGCCGTGGGAGCCGCGAATTTTACCGATCCGTATGTGACGGAAAAAGTCATAGACGGAATCGGAGAATATATGAAGAGCAACGGTATCAAAGACATTAAAGAGATTACAGGATGCGTCTCTTGAGATGAGAAGGAACTTATCGGGACTGTTTTTCCGGGAGGGACCGGAGAAGATCGGAAGGAGGAAAGATCATGGTACAGTTAGGCGGAATCGATAATCTTGTGATGAAGCAGGCAACCCTGCCGTCCGAGACGGAACAGGACAGCAGGAAGGTTGAAGAGCAGCGCGAGGACCTGCGCGCGGCGGAAGAGAAGAAAGCAGAGCAGCGCAGCGATGCCGAGAAGGCTGAAAGAGCCGAGGAGACCGAAAAGGCCGTTTACGGAAACGTGGTAGGAAGGTCAGCCGACGGCGATACGACAAGGGTAAGGGATGACGCGATCGAAGCCCTTGAGTCCGGAATGGTATTCCAGAAGGAAGAGAAGGAAGAAATGCTCATGGAATACAACCGCGACCAGCTGAACGTCATGCTCGAAAAAGGTGATATCACCAAGAACGAGTATAACCATGAGATAGTACGGCGTGACGAGATCCAGGAAAAGGATGAGGAATCCGCATTCGCCAAGTCCAATGCCGAGATGATCGAAAAGCAGAAGGAAGAAGCCGAGAAGAAAGCGCAGGAGGCAGCCAAGGAAAGGCTTGAGGAGATGCGCGGCGGTGATGAGAAGACCGAGAGGCAGCAGGCGACAGAGAACGGCATGAACAAGCTTGCGGCCAGTGAAAGGGGACTTGAGATCGAGGAAGAGGCGGTCATGGCAGCGGCTCAGAACGGCAGGAGTGATGTGATCGACCAGATACTCAACCCGGATGACGGAATGTTCAAAGTGATCACGAAGTGATACGCTGATGAAGATCAACGCTTACGCGAAAATCAACCTCGGACTGGACGTTCTGGGCAAAAGGGATGACGGGTATCATGAGGTCCGCATGATCATGCAGACCGTAGGCCTTCATGACGAACTGGAGGTTGAAAGGTGCGCAGGCGGAATAGAGATCATAACGGACAGAAAGGACCTTCCCATCGGAAGGGATAACCTGATATATAAGGCAGCCGCCCTTATGATCGATGAATACGGCCTTTCGGGGGGGATAAAAGTCAGGCTGACCAAAAATATCCCCATCGCAGCGGGGCTGGCAGGCGGCAGCACCGATGCGGCCGCTGCAATGAAAGCGGTCTCGGAACTGTACGGGCTGGGGCTCGATCCGAAAGAGCTCATGAAGCTTGGAGTGCGCATAGGTGCCGATGTGCCGTACTGTCTGGCCGGAGGCACGTATCTCGCGGAAGGCATAGGAGAGATCCTGACAAAGCTTCCCGCATGCCCGGACTGGAGAGTGGTGCTCGCAAAGCCGCCGGTAAGCGTGTCCACCGCAAGGATATACAGCCTTTACCGCGCCGAGACGGCAGACCATCCCGATATAGACGGAATGATCCGTGGGATAGAAAAGGGTGATTTTGACACTGTAGCGAAACTTCTCGGAAATGTGCTTGAGAAGGTTACATCTTCCGAGACACCTTATATCGGATACATCAAAAAGATCATGGCGGAGGGGGGATATCCCCTTATGAGCGGGAGCGGCCCGACGGTATTCGGGCTGTTCAGGACGGATGATGATGCCATGGCGGCTTATGAGCGTCTGAAAGGAGAAGAATACGTTTCTGATCTGTTCATGACAAACATAACGGATCCCGGTGCCATAGGGCAGGCCGGATGAAAAGGGCCTGCCACAGGAGAATTCATGGATGAGCTGAAACTTCAAATGAACATGGATGAATACCTTCCGCTGCGCGATGTTGTTTTCAATACGCTGAGGCAGGGAATACTCACGGGGGTTTTAAAGCCCGGTGAAAGGCTCATGGAGATACATCTTGCCGAGAGGCTCGGGGTATCGAGAACGCCGATAAGGGAAGCGATAAGGATGCTTGAGCTCGAAGGGCTCGTCACCATGATCCCGAGGCGCGGGGCGGAGGTTTCTAGGATCAGCAGGCAGGATATAAGCGATGTTCTTGAAGTAAGACTGGCTCTTGACTCGCTGGCAACAAAGCTTGCGTGCAAGAGGATCACGGCAGAGCAGAAGGAAGAACTTGCGAGAGCCGCCGAGGAATTTGCCGAAGCGACAAGGTCCGGAGACGTCACGCTTATCGCACAGGCCGATGTAAGGTTCCATGATGTCATACTAGCGGCATCCCACAACAGGCGGCTTGTACAGATGGTGAACAATCTTGCCGAAAGGATATACAGGTACAGGCTGGAATACATCAAGGACAGCAGCAATCATGCAAGGCTCATAGAAGAACATGCAAAGATCATGGACTGTGTGATCAAAGGCGACGAGGGAAGCGCATGCATCGCTGCCGAGATCCATATAGTCAATCAGGAAAACAACATGCTGAGCCAGGTGGAAGAATAAATGGATAAGAATGTTTGGGTATCGGTTGCGGGCATTCAGTACGGCGGCGATCCCCAAGGAGAGAAAATCGAGATCATGACTCCGGGCAGTTACAGCAGAAAGCGCGACATGCACTGCCTGACTTATGATGAGATCGCCGGAGACGGAGGCGAGGTCACGAAGAATGTCGTAAAGTTTGACGGATCGATGCTGTCGATCAGCAAGACCGGATTTACGAATGTAGAGATGATCTTTGAAGAGAACAAACGGAACATGACAAATTACGTCACTCCCTACGGATCCCTTATTGTCGGTATCGATACCGACAGGATAGACATAAGGGAGAGCGATGATACGATAAACATAGATATAGACTATGCTCTTGATGTCAATTATGAGCATCTTGCGGACTGCAAGATCAAGATGGAGATCAGGAACGCAGCAAGGAGTATGATTTGAAGGTCAGAAAAGCGATAATACCCGCGGCCGGACTCGGAACGAGATTCTTGCCGGCAACAAAAGCCCAGGCAAAAGAAATGCTTCCCATAGTTGACAAGCCGACAATCCAGTATATCATTGAAGAGGCTGTCGCGAGCGGGATAGAAGATATCATAATCGTAACGGGCCGCAGCAAACGTTCCATAGAAGACCACTTTGACAAGTCGGTCGAGCTCGAGCTCGAGCTTGAAAAGGGCGGCAAGGAAGAAATGCTGAAGATGGTCAGGGACATTTCCGAGATGGCAAACATACATACCATCAGGCAGAAGGAGCCCAGAGGACTCGGTCATGCCGTATATACGGCCAGGCATTTTATCGGCAATGAGCCTTTTGCCGTTCTTCTCGGAGATGATGTCGTTGTTTCAAAGAAGCCGTGTCTCCTGCAGATGCTCGAGGTCTATAATGAATATCAGACTTCCGTGCTCGGGGTGCAGAAGGTTGCCCATGACGCGGTCAGCAAGTACGGCATAGTAGACTGCCGCAAGGTAGATGACAGGGTTTATAAGGTCCATGACCTTGTGGAAAAACCGGATAAGGACAAGGCGCCCTCTGATATCGCTATACTCGGGCGCTATATCATAACTCCCGACATATTCAGCTATCTTGAGACACAGGATGCCG
Source organism: Lachnospiraceae bacterium (assembly GCA_024698075.1). Lineage (GTDB taxonomy): Bacteria > Bacillota > Clostridia > Lachnospirales > Lachnospiraceae > UBA2868. The sequence continues at coordinate 6,844 of JAILRP010000081.1, read as the reverse complement.
GAACGGGAGGCGAGATACAGCTGACCGATTCACTGAGGAGGCTGTCGAAGGACCAGGCAATGTACTGTTATGATTTTAAAGGGCACAGGTATGATGTCGGATCCAAGATAGGATTCCTTCAGGCCAATATTGAATTTGCGCTCCGAAATCCCGAAGTCGCCGATGAGATGAGAGAGTATCTTGAAAGGCTCGGCAGGGATATGGATGCGATGCTCGAATACGAATAAAGGAGATATGTCATGACCGGGATTTTATTGATTTCAAAACTTACGGTGGTGCTGCTGATCATTCTCGTGGTCCTTGCAGGCATAGCCGTAGCTCTCTACTTCCTCGGAAGGAAAGCCCAGAAGAAGGAGGAAGAGCAGAAGGAACAGATAGATGCGATGAAGCAGACCGTTTCGATGCTCATCATAGACAAGAAACGGATGAAGATAAAAGAATCGGGGCTGCCGCAGGCGGTCATAGACCAGACCCCCAAGCTCATGAGATGGACCAAGCTTCCGATAGTAAAAGCGAAAGTCGGCCCCCAGGTACTCTCACTCGTGTGTGATGACAAGATATTCGACAACGTTCCGGTGCGCAAGGAAGTAAAGGCCACGGTCAGCGGCATATATATCACGAGCGTTAAGGGACTGCACGGTTCTTCGGTACAGAACACGAATACAAAGAAAAAAAGCAGGTTTAAGCAGTTTGTTGAAAAGATGCAGGAAAAGGCCGGGGCCAAGCCGGTCAAGTGATATCAGGCCTGCCGTCATTGCTATAGCGCTTATTGCGGTGGCAGTCAGCGGATGCGGGAAAAATACGGGCCTCGATCCGGATGAATACATAAAGCTCGGCCAGTACAAAGGACTGTCCGTTGAAAAAGGATCATATACCGTTACCGAAGAGGCCATGCAGGATGAGCTTGATATGCTGGCGAACGCTTATGCCGATGCCGACGGAACGGTTCCGGACCTTACGGATGATTTTATAAAGGAAATATCCGAAGAGCGGTACAAAAACATGGATGAGTACAAGGCGGCGCTCCGGGATCAGATGAAGTCGGAATATGACGAATTCTACGAGCTGCAGTACTGCGAGGATATATGGAACCTTGCGGTGGACAATGCCGAAGTCATAAAGGATTTTCCGCCGGAGTATCTTCAGAAGAAAACGGAGAGGTCGATCATATCCGCCCGCAGATATGCGCAGAGCCTCAATATGCCGTTTGAGGATTTCGTGGATCAGAAGATGGGCATGACTGTTGACGAATTCAACAGGGAAGCTATAGAATATGCCAAGGTCGCTGCGAAGGAAAGCATGGTGCTCGCCGCGATCGCAGAGGCGGAAGGCATCACGGTAAGTGATGAGGAAATTGAAAAGGCAATAAAGGAATATGTGGACTTAGGAGCCTACGAATCCGAGGAGGCATTCCGAAAGGAAGGCCCCGAGCGGAGGGAGGAGCTTCGGGAATATATCCTGACATCAAAGGTTCAGGACTTTTTGGTAGAAAATGCAGATAGGGATTGAACATCCCCGTTTTACGCATATCATTAAAACAATAAAAGGCAGGATGGAAAAATGGAGCAGCTGATAACGGTAAGGGAAATATTCAGGAACAGGGACCAATACCTTGACACAAAGATAAAGGTCGGCGGATGGGTAAGAAGCATACGTGATTCGAAGACATTCGGATTTATCGTGCTGAATGACGGGACCTTTTTTGAACCGTTACAGATAGTATATTCCGACCAGCTCCATAATTTTGCGGATATATGCAAGACCAATGTGGGTGCCGCGCTCATAGTGACGGGAACGCTCGTTGCCACGCCCGGCGCCAAGCAGCCGTTTGAGATACAGGCAAGCGAGATCGAACTTGAAGGCGCATCGACTCCGGATTATCCGCTCCAGAAGAAGAGGCATACGATGGAATATCTGCGCACGATACCTCATCTGCGCGCAAGGACCAACACGTTCGCAGCGGTATTCCGTGTACGCTCGCTCATTGCCTATGCAATTCACAGGTTCTTCCAGGAAAGGGATTTTGTGTATGTCCATACGCCGCTCATCACGGGCTCTGACTGTGAGGGTGCCGGTGAGATGTTCAGGGTGACAACCCTCGATCCGGCGGCTCCGCCGACTCTTCCCGACGGCAGCGTCGATTTTTCGCAGGACTTCTTCGGAAAGGAGACGAACCTGACGGTAAGCGGGCAGCTCTGCGGAGAGACGTATGCGATGGCGTTTAAGAACATCTATACGTTCGGGCCGACGTTCCGTGCGGAGAATTCCAACACGACAAGACATGCGGCCGAATTCTGGATGATCGAGCCGGAGATAGCATTTGCCGATCTTGAGGATGACATGCAGCTTGCGGAGAGCATGATAAAATACATCATAAACTACGTGCTTGAAAATGCACCCGAGGAGATGCAGTTCTTCAATGCGTTCGTGGACAAGGGACTCATAGAAAGGCTGCGGCACGTGGCCGAATCGGATTTCGGGCGTGTCACATATACGGATGCGATCAAGATACTCGAAAAGCACAATGATGAATTCGAATACAAGGTAAGCTGGGGATGCGACCTGCAGACGGAGCATGAGCGCTATCTTACCGAAAAGGAATTCAAGAGGCCCGTGTTTGTCATAGACTATCCGAAGGAGATAAAGGCCTTCTACATGAAGCTCAATGAGGACGGGAAGACGGTAGCCGCAATGGACTGCCTGGTTCCGGGCATCGGCGAGATCATCGGAGGCAGCCAGAGGGAGGACGATTACGGCAAGCTGCTTGAGAGGATAGGTGAAATGGGACTTTCCAAGGAGGACTATGATTTTTACCTTGACCTTCGCAAGTACGGCACGACCAGACATGCCGGGTTCGGTCTCGGATTCGAGAGGTGCGTGATGTACCTTACGGGAATGGGAAACATAAGGGATGTCCTGCCTTTCCCGAGAACAGTCGGAAACTGCATGCTGTAGCATGAATATGTTATAATGATCATATAAGCGCATCTGACAGACTGGGGAGTCTTCGGATGCGCCGGACAAAAGGGGATGTTAATATGGGGAGAAGATCATTTATAAGGCGCGCCCTGCCGGTAATGCTGGCATTTCTATTCCTTTTCGGAGGCCATTCTTATGCGGACGCGGCTACACTCCAGGAAATAAGGGACGAAAAACAGGATGCCCTCGATAAAAAGAAGGAAGCGGAGGGCAAGCTGAGCACAGTCAACAGGGATATCGAAGCCATATCCGGCGAGCAGGAGGCCGTTGAGGCGGAGATCGAGGAGCTGGATGCGCAGCTTGTGGACCTGATACTGTCCGTAAGCATACTGGAGTCGGATATCGCCGACAAGGAAAGGGCGATAGAAAGAACAAAAGAAGACCTCGAAGCGGCCAAGAAGCAGGTATCGGAGCAGGAAGCCGCGATGGCCAGGCGCATAAAGTTCATGTATGAGCGCGGCAACACGACATACCTGGAAATGTTCCTCGAGTCTGAGAGCATGGCGGAGGCCGTGAACAAGACCGAGTATTCCGAAAAGCTTTACAGATATGACAGGCTGATGCTCGAGCATTACAGGCTTGCGAGGGAAGAGGTAGAGGACAAGGAGAAGCAGCTTGAGGATGAACTGGCCGAGCTTGAGGAGATAAAGGAAGACCTTAACGCCGAGAAGGAAGAGCTCGACGCTCTCATCGCGGAAAAGAAGGAATCGGCCGAGGATTTTGCGGAGCAGCTGTCAAGGGCGAAGGCCAAGGCCGGGGAATACAAGAACCAGATATCCCAGCAGTCTGAGAACCTGAAGAAGCTTAATCAGGCCGAGGCCGAAAAGCTTGCTGAGGAAGCAAGGAAGAAGGCTGAAGAAGAAGCGAGAAGAAAAGCCGAAGAAGCTGCCGCGAAGAAAAAGGAGAAAGAGGAATCCTCGGAGGATGACGGCGGGGAGCAGCTTACCGTGGTCGTCGAAGATAATACGGAAAGCAGCAGCGAAGAAGCGGACAGCGGGCAGGAAGAGGAGAGCAGGCCAACAGGGACCAGCGTCCGTGCGACGGGTTCCGGCACGGGTACCGATATAGCAAATTACGGGCTGCAGTTTGTTGGATGCCCCTATGTTCCGGGAGGAACATCTCTCTCGGGCGGATGCGACTGTTCGGGATTCACCCAGGGAGTATATTCGCATTTCGGAATAAGCATACCGAGAAGCTCATATGCGCAGTCATCGGGCGGAACTGAGGTTCCGTTCAGCGAAGCCAAGCCCGGGGACATCATATATTACGGCGGACACGTCGGCATATATATCGGCAACAACCAGATAGTACACGCGAGCACGGTATCGACGGGGATCAAGATCAGCAGCGCGTTCTACAGGTCGATAATAACGGTAAGAAGATACTGGTAGGGAGAGTCTTACAGAGGAAGAAGGATATGAAGAAGATCATCATAGTAATGCCTGTCGCAAATGAGGAGAAGACGATGGGCTCCGTAATAGAGAAGATACTGGCGCTCCCCTACGACAACTTAAGCCTTTATCCCGTTGTGGATTCCTATTCAAAGGATTCCACGGAGGAGATCATCAGGAGCTATGAGCATACCGGAAGGGTAAAGTGCATATTTTACAAGGAATCGAGAGGTGTCATCTCATGTTATCTCGAAGGATACAGAAGGGCACTCGAAGACGGCGCGGACTGCGTTCTTGAGATGGACGGGGGCGGAAGCCACCAGCCGGAGGAGATACCTCAGTTCGTTGAGAAGCTTGAGGAAGGCTATGACTGTGTGTTGGGTTCGAGGTTCATTAAGGGCGGCGAGATGAGCCACCAGCCACTTTACAGAAGGATACTGAGCTCGGGCGGGACAGTTCTTGCCAATCTGGTGCTTGGAACAAAGCTTAAGGATATGACGAGCGGGTTCGAGGGTTTTCAGGCGGACGTATTAAAAAGAATGAACCTTGACAGGTTTCTGTCAACGGGCCACATGTATCAGACCGAGATGAGATTTTACTGCAGGGGGCTTAACTGCATAGAAGTCCCCATCCATTACATAGGCGGGGAATCTTCGCTGAAGGCTTCTTCGGTGGCAGAAGCACTGAAGATACTGTTCGCTCTTAAGAAACACGAACGGTATATATGGAAATGAACAAAAGTCAGTCCTCTTCGTCCTCGACTTCGCCGGCGACTGCGGACAGAACGCTTGTGACCGCGGAGACTACGACGGATACGACTATCACGATACCTACTATTCCTACAAATAAGATTATTCCAGAATCCATGATATACTCCATTTCTGACCGGCTGTAAGACAGTCCGTATCATATGAATACTACCAAGAAAACGTTAAAATGTCAAAGGCTTGGGATCCTTAAAACCTAGGCGAATATTCATTGTTAAGGTTGCGGAACTGCGTGGGAGTGCAGTTCCGTACTATTTTGAACATCCTCATGAATGCGGATATGCTGTTGAAGCCGCTTCTTATCGCCACTTCGGTCACGTTTATCTCGGGATCGAGAAGGAGCTTTTCCGAATAGGCTATCCTGCGTGTGTTCAGGTATTTATAGAAAGGCATGCCGACGAACTCTTTGAACAGCCGGCTGAAGTGATACTTCGAAAATCCCGCCATTTTGGCTACTTCTTCAAGTGTCAGGTCTTCGGTGCAGTGCTGTGTCAGATAATTGCATATCGACAGGAACTTCTCCGTATATTCCTGCTGCTTGGTCGGCTTGATGCCGACAAAACGGTCCGGACTGGCCGTATAGAACCGTCCCACCATTACGATCATGCTGAGGAACTTCTGGAAGATGGAGATATTCTTAAGAGGTGCGCTTCCGAAGTATTCATCGAATATCTCATTCATAAGTTTTACGCTTGATGAGTGTATCTCCGGAAAATCTTCGGGGGTGATCACGATCGCCGGCTGGACTATGGAAAAGAATGAGTCGTATTCGCTGACGGACCGAAGTACATCAAGGTTGACCTGGAAGATGATCCTGCGGCCATGGTGTGCATACAGGTGGTGAAGAACCCCGGGACAGATGATTATGATATCGCCCACACGCAGGTGAAAGGGAATGTCATTGCATTCCATGGAGTATTCGCCTTCGAGGGGCATGACGATCTCCACCGCCGGATGCCAGTGGTTCGGGTATTCCTCATAATCTGTGTTGTCATAGAGCAGGAGGGCGGATTCGTACTCGTAGCTTACCGTTTCCTTTACTCCGTCTAGGATCTTGATCATTTTCTGTCCCTATCCTATGGCCTAAGGGCTTTCCGGGTGAAACTGTAGAATTTTTAACAAATTCTCAATTACTAATTATTGCAAAAAAAATGATACTATAAATCGCAAAAAAAAGTAAAGAATTAAATGTTTTTATAGCATAATGCACAAATAATGGGCAAACAATAAGTAAAAATCCAACAACTTAATCGTTTTCGTAACATTTGGCGCAAGTGCAAATAGCAATATTTGATAATCAAAAAGCAAGAATTTTGTAGTTATAAATGTCCTACGGAATTAGAGTGTAGTTACCGGGTCTTTCCGGTTTTATACATTTTCAAAAGGAGGAGAAATAATGAAAATGAAAAAGTTTTTGGCAGTTTGTCTTTCTGCAGCAATGACGATGAGCCTTCTTTCGGCTTGTGGCGGCACGGCAGCAGCTCCTGCAGCTCCCGCAGAGCCCGCAGCTACTGAGGAAGCAGCTCCCGCAGAAGAAGAAGCAGCCCCTGCAGAAGAGGAAGCTTCAGGTGAGGTTCAGGAGATTTCCTTCATGATCTGGGATGATCTTGAGGCATCAGAAGACCTTATCACAAAGGGTTACAAGGATTCAGTTGACAGATTCAACAAGGATTTCGAAGGCAAGTATCACTGCACACCTATCACAAC
>JAILRP010000065.1 GCA_024698075.1 Lachnospiraceae bacterium | reverse complement strand
TATTTGGGTGATTTCAGACGAACCCTGATGAACGATGTGAGGGTACAGAAATGCCGTCGTTGTGCGTTTCTTTAGCACTACGGCGGCTTCTGATGGAACTTGATGAAAATTACTGCGGAAGCTGGGACTTGAACCCACACGACGTATCCGTCACAAGAACCTTAATCTTGCTCGTCTGCCAGTTCCGACACTTCCGCATATTTAAATGTTGGACGCGCACTTCCTGCCGGTCCGAGTGCAGGAAGAGGGACTTGAACCCTCATGAAATTGCTTTCACACGGACCTGAACCGTGCGCGTCTGCCAATTCCGCCATTCCTGCTCGCAAGCATATATTTTATCGGCATCCGGCAAATATGTCAAGCAATTTTGCATTAATTTCATTATTTTGTTCAAGATCGGCTCCATATGCCCTGAGATCACCCGAATACTGTGCCTGCGGCGGACATTCGCCGCAGATATCAACGCCAAGCAGCTTCTTACCTGCCTTATCACATATCCCTCCAAGAATACCGGCAAGTACTTCAGGACTCATGTTTCCCTGATCCCAGTTCGTCACAAGCTCATCCCTGCTTAAAATGTCTTTATCGATGGATAAGTATATACCTTCCGGTCCGGCCCCCGATACGCTGCATGATCCCGACAGCATATCCATGCACCCGGAAACACGGTCTTTGTCAGCATACTCCTCCGGAAGCAGAACCACCGGCTTCCCGTTGTACTTTACACAAATTGTGTCACTGACCGGCATCACATCCGCATCCGCGGCACCTCCGTCTTCATACGGCTTTACATCTTCGCCCCATGCCTCCCGTGCGGAAGCCTCTCCGGGTCCGATGATCAGCACTCCCGTAAGCATCGGATTCATCTCAAGAGCGAAGCGCACCCAGGAGCCGCAGGACTCAAGCCCCCCGAAAGCCGGTGCCTGCATATCCGTATGGTTGTCAATGAGAACGAGCGCAAAGGGCACACCGTTACGTCTGCAAAGAATATCCGTCATGTAATGAGTGTTTCCGGAATCGATGAAATTCACGGCATCCACAGGTGAGGCAGCGATCCGCTCTCTGATCGCATTCCTGGCCTCATCTGACAGGTATCCGTTCGTCCCCCCTATATCAGTGAGATCGAAAAAGCGGATACCGTCACCCGGTATCCGCCAAAAGTCCTGATCATTATATACTCCGGAAAAGGAGAAGATATTTACGTTCATCAAAGCTTTGCCAATACCGATACAGCATTCTCAGCTATAACCGGTTCCGCATTCTCCGTGATATGAAGTTCCTCCGGAGAATTGATGGTCAGTTCCTCCGAATAATCGAGTATCATCCTGCGCAGATCAAAAATCTCACGCTCATCACCGGAATTCACGCCAAGTGTAAGATAATAATCACTGCCCTGCCTGAATAGTGCGGAGTCGACCACAGGCAGATCATTCAAAAGACGGCTCAGCCTTATACATGTATGCATATCGGAAAGCCTCGCCATATATCTCGCATACTGTACAGCCGGGCGGGACACAACCTCGGGATCCCTGGTGAGACCCGGAAATCCCGGATCTGTGACTACGGATGCGAGTTCATTCATGACCGCACTCATAATCTCACCGAGTACACGGCCCTTCTCATTGCCCTCGCTTGCCTTCAGTTCATCAATGCGATCCTGAGTGACATGCTTCAGTACGCCTTCTGCCGCGCTGCGTATGCGGTCGCAGGCAGCTTGTATATCCTCATTGCTCATCTTCATGACGAAGACCCTGAGGCTTCCGTCATTCATCATATTTTTGGACATCATCAGTATATCGGTCTTGGGATCAAAACCAAGCTGCGCTCCTATCTCCCTGTTCAGCTGGTTCATGAACGCGGAACTTCTCACATCGCCGGCACCTATCCCCTCTGGGGTAAGTCCCATCTCTTGAAGTTCCGATGCCGCTATACTGCATTCAACGGCCGTGTTGTTCATTCTGACGATTATCATTGCATCCCTCTCGTGTATGGTTCTTTGGATTATATTTTACCACATTTGTCAATGCCTGTCGAGGCGCTATATTTCACCAAATGCGAAATGCCCCTCTGTTTACTATATCGGGGCATTTTGCGGATAATATTAGTTTTCCGGTGATCTTATTCCATCATGACAAGACTTGTCAGCCCCAGAGTCCGGAAAATATCCTTTACTTTGTCGTTTGTACCGGTGATCCTGACCGTTGCCTTTTTCTTCATCATATCCTTTGCAGCCCTCATGATCACGCGAACTCCGGCAGAAAGGATGTATTCCATCTGTGAAACATCGATCTTAAGCGCCGTGACCCCCTCCAGAAGCGGCATGATTTCCTGCTCCATCACCGGTGCGCTTGCTGTGTCAAGCACTCCCTCAATATGATAGATAAGCTCCGTTCCGTTCTTCTCATATCTGGTCTTCATTTGGACTCCTTTCTACTCGTTCTTTGTATCAGACATACAGTATATCATTTATTTCCGTCAGCGAACAGCTTGTGTATCGTAAGTATATTCTGATCATCCCTGCGTTCATAATACATGCCGTCCATGCTCTGCTTTACCATATAAATCCCAAGACCTCCGATGGGGCGTTCCTCTATCGGCAGTTCCACATCAGGATCCGGCTTCGCCACAGGATCGAAGGCCACACCGCTGTCGATGAACGTGATCGTCACCGATGCGGGTTCCTTTTCAAAGGAGACCCTGACAACCGCATCTCCCGTATCCGGTGTATAAGCGTAATTGCAGATATTCACAAAAAGCTCCTCGACTGCTATGTCGAGCTGGAGCTTTATCGGAACTGGACACCCGTTTTCATCAAGGAGCGAATTCACAAATCCCAGAACTTCACTAATGGCATCAAGATCGGCCTTCAATCGTAACTCTCTCATGTCATTTCCCCCCGTTGTATCTGATACAGAGCATTGTGATATCGTCAAATTGCAGTGCATCGCCGCGAAATGCGATTATCGAATCCATGACCTTTCCTATGATCGCTTCCGGTCCGGAATCGTGTGCACTGTTGAGCGCCTTGAGCATCCCCTCGGGCTCAAACATCTGACCGCTCATATTCTGAGCCTCAGGCACCCCGTCTGTGTATACGAATACATTGTCTCCGGGCTGCAGGATTACCTCATGCTCATCAAAGGGCAGTTCTTCCATCATGCCCACCATGGGATTGTGATCATATATGCTGAGTTCATACTCACCGCCGCTCCGGCGGATCGCCGGATGTTCATGTCCGGCGTTCACCACGGTCATTCTGCCTGTTGAGATCTCAAGCACACTGCACCATACCGTAACAAACATGGAATTGGTGTTACCATGCGCCAGCATATCATTCACATTGGAAATCGCGACACCCGGACTGTCACCGGCCTGCAGCCTGTTCTTTATGAGGGCTTTCGAAACCATCATAAACAGTGCCGCCGGAACACCTTTGCCGGAAACATCCGCAATTACGAGCGCCAGATGATCATCATCCACAAGGAAAAAATCGTAAAAATCCCCGCCCACCTCCTTTGCAGGCGTCATTGAAGCGTACAGGTCGAACTCCGCTCTCTCGGGATAAGGAGGAAATATCCTCGGCAGCATGTTCTGCTGGATCGCGGATGCAACCGTGAGATCCCTGTCGGCGATGGCCTTGGCCCTGCCCTGCGTGATATTCAGCACGCAATACATAAGAAGCATGATGAGCATAACGGTGCAGAAGGTAATAGATATCCCATAGGTGATTGCCGTCAGCGTTCCAACCGTCGTGGGCGCCAGGACATATACAGCCAGTGCCACAAGCTTGTAGGTTTCCAGTTTCTTTCTCTCGAAAAAAGCCACCAGAAGAGTCAGCAGCATCACTGCGATCGAATATACCAAGGATAGCGGGAAAAACGTACCTCGTCTGTACTCGCCCGCTTCATCCACCGTAAAATACAGTCCCGTGAACAGACTGATGAATCTGATAAACAGAGCAACACCGAGCCCGATCTTCACTATCAGGTTCAGCACGGATATTAATTTGCCCTGCAATTTGAGAACATATACGACAATGTACAACCACAGGAAGCATGCTCCGATAGGTGTGCACATATAGTAGAACATATTGTCGATAAGATTAAAAATTCTGAGCGAAGGAATACCATTCAGCAGCCATGCACATGCATCGGTGAACATGCCGAAGTACGCCACGTTCAGAAGGCAGACGAAGTATCTGTTTCCGCTTCCTGTCTTCTCGACATCGATCAGATAGCATATATACAGGACATAACCGACGAGCATCCCGTAGATATCTGCCGAGATATTGAAAACACTTGGCTGTGTCAGGGTATCAAGACCTCTCATCCAGAGGAACAAGCCGCAAAGAATGATAAGAAACGCATATGCGATCGAAGCCGCCAGAGCACGTCTTTTTTCATTCTTACCAACGAATTCCATCGTTCTTCCCCCGCTACAGTCTGTCAAATTATCGCCTTATGATCCCACGGAGCGCTCTACAAGTATCTCCACATCATCGCCCACGATCTTTACCTTTACATCATCGGCAAGATTGGCGATAACGGATCTCTCCAGTTCATCCCAAGGCTCTCTCTTCTCAAATTCGCCCGTCTGATCCAGATCGATCATACCATCCTCGAGAGCATTGCGGTACGCGTTTAGCGACCACGCCATTGAAGGGCCGACGCCGGACATCATCATCTCGGAACCGGCTCCGAAGTAATCGGGCATCAGACCGTCCACATCGGGTGTCAGCTCCTCGTTCATCCTGAGGACGCTCACTGCTATCATATCCCGGATCTTGCCCACTATGCCGACAGCGGCTTCGTTTCTTCCGCTTTTGGCTGTGGAAATAAGTTCCTCTCTTCTCTGGGATGTCATGTTGATCTTGCCGTTTAAGTGCAGGCGGCTGACCTTCTTATCTCCCTCTATCCAGAACAGGGCGGTATAATCATCACTTGTGATACCGTTCAAAAGGCCGAGCAGTTCCTCTGACAACAGCCGCAGTCTGAGCGATTCCTGTTCCGAAAAGCCCTGATCAGCCGCATACTTCTCGGATGCTGTAAGCACCTCGTCGGCCGATTTTTCTTCCCCGTCCACATAGATGTGTTCTGTTTCCATATTCATACCTCCATACTGGGTACCTGTCACTTCTCTATCGTAAGCACCTGTTCCATTCCAGTCACGGTAAAGATTTCCATCACGCTGGTCTGAACATTTCTGATTACCATGTGTCCCATGCCCTTCATCCTCTTCTGGGTGGCGATGAATACGCGGAGACCGGCGCTGGAGATATAAACCAGCTTCGACAGATCAAGAACAATCTCCTCCACTGTACCCACCAGCGGCGTGAGTTCCTCCTCAAGCTGCATCGATGTTGTCATATCCACCTTGCCCTCAAGCGACACCGTACAGGTATTTCCGTTGATATTCTTGGTGACCTTTAACATTTTATCCCTCCTGTTATATATCAGAAACCTTTGTTACACCCTTCATATCTTTTGTCATTTCCGTAGATTATAGCATCAACCGGATGCATATTTCAAGACACTCCGCCGTACATATCGTTTCCATGACTCTGCACACGCTTCATTCATAGCCGTGAAATCTCTTCATCGCATTCTGCGAAGCACTGCTTTCTCCCTTCACGGGAATATCTCATTGAGATTCTCTATATGATTCTTCTTATCCGTAACGATAATGACCTTATCTCCTTTATTTATACAACTGCTTCCGTCCGGTATCACAAGCTCGCCTTCGTGGATGATCGATGCAATGGCAATCCCTTTTCTGAGTCTGAAGGACTGATCCCCGAGCTTTACGCCCGGATGCCTGAAGCCTTCTCCCACGGTAAACTGCAGCACCTCAGCCTTGTTGTCCGCCACGGTGTAATACTCCTCGATCTCGTTTGGTGCATCGCCGGCTTCGCAGTTGTACATATACCGGATGAGCCTGAGCACCGATATCTCCGCTGTTGATAGGGTAATGTCCAGATTGACCCTGTGAAGAAGCTTAAGGTGTGCAGGCGAATCGATCCTGGTGATTATCGACGGCACATTCCTCGACCACGCGTACATACTTGTCACAAGATTGTCCTCATCAGACTCTGTCAGCGACACGACAACGTCGGCATCCTTTATTTTTTCCTCCTCGAGTACTTCAGTCAGCTCACCCTCTCCCAGAACAACATTTACCGAGGGATAACGGTCCATCAATTCCCTGCACCTGTCCAGATCCTGTTCGATGACCGTCACGCTTTTCTTCTTTCCGGTCAGCAAACCTATGAGGTACTCCGCGGTGATATCACCGCCCATGACCATGATACGCTTCGCGGGGCTCTTTGCGATACCAAGCGTCCTGAGATTCTTCATGAGATCGTCGATGTCGGAAGCCACTCCGATGCTGTCCCCGGCCTCTATCCTGAAAGATCCGTCGGGCACGTACAGCTTGCCGTCCCTTAAGACCGTGGTGATCACAAGTCTTACATTCAGATCTTTCCTGACATCCTTCAGCACTTTACCCGCAAGAGGGGATCCCTCCTGCACCCGCAGGGAGATCATCTGCATGCGGTTGGCAAAGACGCCCACGGGCCTTACAACTCCCGGAAGACCTATGCTCAGCATGACTTCCCTGGCCATGTCATATTTGGGGTTAAAAATGTAATCGATCCCCTGCTCACTGGTAAATGCATTGCCCTCAGTATGAAAATCGGGCTGGAAAACTCTCGCCACGGTGTGTCTTGCACCCACCGCTTTGGCCTGCATACAGCTGAGGAGATTTATCTCGTCGACGGGAGTCAGGGCAAAGACGTAATCCGCAGTGTCAGCTCCGGCTGCGCGCAGAGTGTCTTTTGAGGCGCCGCTGCCCGCCACGCCGTTCACGTTATACTTATCGGTTATGGCGCCGACTTTACTCTTCTGCTTTTCGATGACCGTGATATCTATGCCGCTCTTTCCGATGAACGCCTCGATCAGAGCCCGCCCCGTACGTCCCGCACCGACGATTATTATCTTCATAGACTGCTGTTCCCCTCCGATGAATTCTCTCTTGCGGCTTGACGCATCCCCGCCATTCTTGCCGATCTGTGCTCTTCAAGAGCAAGGTATACCTTCTTCACCGAAAGCCCCTGAACCAGCACTGTGAAGAAGATCGTAACATATGTGACATTGAGGAAAACAATATGTATCTCCCCCGGCAGAAACTCCTTTGTGCCAAACGCCAGAGCCAGTGAAAGACCGCCCTTTAAGGCCGACCAGGTCATAAGCGTCACATATTCCGAAATACTGTAGTTTCCCGGTATGTGCCTCGATCCCGTAAGAAAGCTGCTGACGGTCACGCCAAAGGATCTTGCGATAAGATTGATTATAACAGCCGCAGGTATAAGGATAAGAATATAACGGCTGACGTCCATACCCATTACCAGGATGCCTATCATGACAAAGAGAACTGCGTTCAGAAGGTTTTCGGCGATATCCCAGAAATCCCTGTAGAGATCCCTCGGATCGATCACTCTGATGCGGCGCTCCATCCCCGAATATGCCCAGGAGAAATACATCCCGCAGACAACTGATGCTATCACTCCCGAGAAGCCGAAAAGCTCGCATATATTATAGACAAGCGAAACATCGAGGAGCGATATCAGAATATACATTATCGGTTCTCTCGTGTGCTTCATCATGCCAAACATCACGAAGGAAACAATAAGTGCGACCCCCACTGCTCCTGCGATCTCTTTGATGATAAGAACGGCAAAATTGCTCTGGCCGCTCTGGATCACAAGGCTTTTTACAAACAGAAACAGCGTGACGCCCGTTCCGTCATTAAAGAGCGACTCGTTCTCGATAACCGAGCAGACATTTTTGGAGAGCCCGATCTTACTGAGGATCCCTGTAGCAGCTATGGGATCGGTGGGGGAAACAACGCATCCGAGCAGAATACAGGTGAGAATATCCATATTCAGGCCGAAAACATACGATACGCCAAAAAACAGCACCCCGTAAAAGGCCGACGAGAGCATAGTCGAAAGAAATGCCAGGAGACTGATGGCCCGCATATTCTCCCTGAACTTGCGGATGTTCACCTTGCTCGCACCAGCAAAGAGCATAAAACACAGTGCCCCGTCCATAAGGTACTCCTCGAATCCGAAGCCGCCCAGGCCGTTCACCAGCGCTGTCATCTGTTTCAGATCGAGGCACTCGCTTATGACAAGCAGAATAAGTGAGATGACTGTAGAAAAAAGGATCAGCGCGATATCTGACTGCATGTGGAAAAAGCGCTGATTCAGGGCACCTATCACAACTATGAATATCAGTATTACCTGCAGAAAAATTAATATGCTCATTTCACTCCAAAGTATTAAAAGCGCAGATCTCGTATCCTTGTCCATGATCAAGGAAGAGCACCCGGATAGTCTGGTCATCCACCGAGTAATCCTGCTCCTTCCCCCCGTAGCGGGCGTAGGCGTGATAACAGATATCTGCGGTACATGCGTTATCTGCCCAGATGACCGGTGCATCCCTCTCAAGGATCTCGATTCTCAGATCGGAATAATCCATCGAAACCTCAATGCTTCCGCGCGAAGCATTGAGTACATTGTACGCATCACTGCCGTTCTTTACCAGAGACAGACACGATGCCATGCGCTCGTCCGTACCCTCACCGCCGCTGGTCACGAGGTTCAGATATGATCTTAAGAATGCCTCTGCCCTGTCCTCTATCCGCGATGCTTCGTTTCCCGATATGCAGTATACATCATAACCGTACACATCGGAATACTCTGCTTCCATATCTGCCGGTTTTTCTATCGTAAGCTCCGGTTCGCACAAGAGATCCGACACACGCCATGTCCGCCATTGCACCGGCTCATCAAGTTCATCGGCATATCCGGGAAACGGAAATCTCCCGGTATCCTCAGGCGCAGAAAATGTCTCGTCCAGAAGTATGCCGTTGCAATATACATCGCAGCCGAGAAGAGCCTCGATCTCACCGCCGCACTTTTTGGGCACGCTTATTTGGGCGTCAGTCACATCCCAGTCAGCACCTTTTCCTGTGAGATACAGTCTCGCCGAAGCCCGCTTGCCGTCCCCTATCCACGCAGCATAGACAGGTCTCTTCTCGGTCCAGTCCTTTGCGCGGTACAGAGTCATGCTTTCTCCGTCCAGCAATGTAGAAAAGTACTCTTCTGTCATAGACGGCGTATCCAGATGAGGCCCATCCTCACCGGCCTCCTGTTCCATGAGTTTTTCCGCCCACCATTTTGCATCGATTTCCGCCGCATATTTCTGAACCGCCAACTGCGGCGCCCTGGATTCCCGCACATTCTGTTCGGCAGCCCATGCCTCTTTGTCCGCCTCAGCCTGATAATCCGTAAGGATCCCGTTCAATTTGAAAACAAAGTATCCCGCCACGCCGGCGAGGATGAACATATAAACCAGCCAGACAACAAACCCCTTCTTCATTGCCCGTCCTCCGGCAGAACAAGGATCGCATCAGGTATTGCCCTCATTCCTATTATGTTGGAGCCGCGCGTGATCTGCTCGCCGTTGTAGATCATCGTCGATGATGTTCCGCCGTCAAGCATGGATGCGGTCACGGCATTATATGAGAGCATGATATCCCTCAGATCCGCATAGGAAGCGCCGAGGCTTCCCGCGTGTCTTCCCTCTACAACAAGCATCAGCACCGTGCCGTCGGCGCACTGTCCCAGAGCCGTTCTGGGATTGATGCCGCTCTTCCCCAGATCCTCGCCGACGCCGTTCTGTACAAGGATCGACCCCAGCGGGAAACTGACCCCGGTGACGATCCCCAGATCAAGCGCCTGTGATCCGGTCATGTCGCCGACGTGAAGCGTCCCCTCACTGTCAAATCCCATGACATTCGGGTACATGGTACCGCTTTCACCATACTTTATGGCACCGTTTTCAATGACGATCCCCAGAGGACAGCCGCCGCCCCCGTGTCCGTCGGGATCGTCAAAGCCCCCGGCGTTCGTCCCGCCGACAGCGCCGTAATCACTGACAAAATCGGGAAGAAACTTCCCCCTGAGGCCTTCGCCGTAGCTCCCCAGCGTCCCCACCACCACGCGCCGCGGATTCTTTACCAGCATCATCTTACCGCGGTAGGTTCCTCCCACCACGTCCTCGACTCTCACACCGTGATCCCACAGTTCCTCTTCATCCGCAGTTTCCGGATCCGCTGCCCCGTCCCCGTCTTCGCCGTCAGCCGCGATCATATCCGGTTCCTCGGGCAGAAGCGCAAAGGTATCCTCCTCTTCCTCCGGATACAGTATGCTGTCAACCAGCTCATCATCAAGAAAGAGCCTCGGAACAAATTTCATCGCACTTGTCTCCTCGCAGGAGTGCACGAGGACATCCCTCGCCGCGGGCGATGGTCCGCGAAGGATGACAGCCACAACAACCACAAGAAATGCTGCAAACATAAGCATCCCGCTGGCCAGATATATTAACATGATTCCGAAAAAGCGCAGTACGCGCACCTTTATTCCTCCGATCCCTCAGTTAAGGCTGCGGTAGTACTCCTCCAGCCTGGGGCGGGCATTGACATATGCCGTCTTCAGGCCGGGGTCGAACTGTGTCCCCATGCCTTCCATGATGATAGCATTTGCCTTTTCAAAGTCAAATGCCTCCTTGTAAACTCTTTTGCTGACAAGCGCATCATACACGTCCGCAACAGCCATGATCCTTGCTTCTATCGGGATCTGCTCACCCTTAAGTTTCTCGGGATAGCCTGATCCGTCCCAGCGCTCATGATGGTAGTGAGCGACATTCTCCGCCACGATCTTGAAGGAATTGTCATCCGTATGGAGCAGTATTTCGTGGATGACCCTTGCGCCCTCCGCGGCGTGATGCTTCATCTTCTCGTATTCCTCATCGGTGAACCTTCCGGGCTTTCTGAGCACCGCATCATCAACGGCTATTTTCCCGAGATCATGCATGGGTGCGGCCTTTATCACATCCAGACAGAAATCATCGGAAAGATTAAGTGAACCCTCCTTTACGATCTCGTCCACCAGTATGCGGACGCCCTCACTGGTACGCATAATATGACCGCCCGTGGAATTGTCCCTGCTTTCAACCATCATTGCGAGGCTCATGATCAGGTTGTCATGCATCTCTATTATATGTCTGGTCTTTTCATCGACCTCATTCTGAAGCTTGTCATTGTAACTGTCCAGGAGACGGATATATTTCTGATTTGCCGTATCATCTGTGAATGTTACCAGATAGCCGCGGCGGCGGAATCCGTCATAGAGAAAGTTCACGCTGACATTGTATATCCTGTCGTTTTCAGGGTCCTGATCCTCGCTGTGCAGCGTATACACAAACAAATTGTGCGACTGATCCTTCTTAAAATGATCTATGAAATGGCGGATCTTTCTCTGTGACGGCTTGTATCCGAAGGTCTCGTCCACCGCGGTATCCGCGAGCTCCGGCATGAGTTCCAGCGCCACTTCGTTGCACCCCAGATATCTGCATTTGAAGTCAAAGGAAATATAGCCTATGCCTCTTTCCTGAACCATGGAGTCGATGACCGTATCCGCAACATCATAGAGATTGACGCGGTAAGCGATCAGAAGGACAATGACTTCGGCAAGTAAATATCCCAGTGGAACGAGTTCCACATTCTTGATGATCCTTCTGCCCGCAAAATAGCTCAGAATGCAGATCACATCCGGCAGCAGCATCAGATATATGACCGTTCTCGGCACCTGCTTTTTCCTGACCAGTGAGTAGATTATAGCGGCTATCCCCGCGCCGAAGTAAAGGCAGACCATGACATAGAACACTGTATGCATTATGCCGTATTCTTTGACCAGAACTCCGTTCCCGTCCGCTACATCAAAATAAACACTCTTGTAGAAAAAATCCATCTGCCCTACGGTCATGGTGGATGCATAAACTACAGACGAAAAAGCAAAAAGCGCGGTTCTGATCCATCTGCTCAGCTCTATCCTGCAAATATTGAAGATAAAGAAGAGTATGAAAAGCTGCAGAAAGCAACCTCCTATGTAGATGATCTGCGTCGCTATGACGGCGCCCTTCATGTTCCCCGCATTTCCCTGAAGCATATATCCCAGGCAGGCAACGGGAATGAGCGTGAATATCATGGTGAAGTTGACATCAAAGTGCTTATGCCATATGAAGATATATATTGCGGCGCATACCAGTGAGATCCAGAATATGCTGCCGTAGAAGATCGTTATCAAGACTTCGTCTCCTTTCGCCCGGCTCTCACCTGATGGAAATGTCGATATCCCCTGTTGCGGTTGAGATCTCGCATCTTCCTTCCCCCTCGGAATCCGGCACGTCAATGTCTCCGGTACTTGTGTCTGTAATAAATGTCTTGGGCGTCAGCAGTGTCCCGCTTACATCTCCGGTACTTGTCTTTATAGTTATAGCTGAGGCATCGCAGTCTTCAAGCTGTACTTCTCCCGTAGTACAACTAATATTCATATCGCCTGATACAGCGACGTCCCTAAGCAGCACATCGCCGGTTGTGGTCTTTATTGCAACGGAATCCGTGATATCCGCACTCACAGATACACCGCCGGTTGTAGACTCAATATCCGCTTCAGTGAAGGTAAAGCCCTTCGGTATGCTCACCTTTCCGAAGCTCTGGTTTATTTGTAGCGATCCGTAGCTTTTCTCAGGAAGATATACCGTTATGTACGGCTCTGTTACGAAGATCCCGATATGTCCCTTTACACCTCCCTCATCGACAGTCCTAATCTTAAGGCAGTTATCTTCAACCATAGCTTCAGCACTTATGGTATCCGGGCAATAGGTCGCAACTCTGCATTTGCCGTCTGACGAAACGGCAAAGCGGACATGCTCGATGCTGCTTTTGATCTCTATATTCCTGAAGCTCTCGTTCACTTCATAAGTATTCTCCGAAAACTGCACGTTAGCCAGTTTCTCCGGATCGAATCCGAGAACGACAAACGATACCACGCAGGTCGCGATGCCGGCTACGAGCAGTATTATACCGATGGCGATCGAACCCTTACGCGATCTCATTGCTGTTGACCCCCTTTATGTTTTCTCATTGATGTTGTTCTCATTATTGTTGTTCCCCTTTTTTCTGCCATGACCGGTTTCTTATATGTTCTCGTTGCTGTTGTCATCTTTTCCTATGAGAGCCTTTTTTATTGATAGAAGTACATTTCCTGTCTGTCTTAACAGCCAGCCTCCCATGGCAGCGCTGCCCTGGAAGATCAACACGGCAAGTCCTGCACAGATAAGTCCTACGCCTATAGCGAACACAGCGCCCGGAACATTTGAAGACATCAGATATATTACGGCACCCGGCAGCGTTGCGACTGCCGCAATAGCAAGTGCAAGATCCACTATAAAAAACGCAAGAATAATGACCCATATCACAAGATAAACCGTGAACATGATCGAAAGAGCAGCCAGCGCAAGCGGAAACCACACCGGGAAGCCAAGTACCAGGAGTATTATTAGGCCGACATTCACCTTTTTCTTTGGCCTTACTCTGTCCCTGACAAGCTTGGCAAGCGGTATCTCCGATGATATCTGTGCCACCGCCGCATCGACAGAGCCTATCGCTGCGATCGCCGTCTCCTCCGACTCGCCGTTTGCCATGTGCTCGTCTATCATTTCATTGTAAAATGATATCCGCTCCTCCATTTCATGCTCGGGCATTCCGGACAATCCGTCCCGCAATCCGTCAATGAATTCTTTCCTGTTCATACACTGCTTACCTTCTGTACTGACTCTTTTTTGTCGCCGGCTTGTATCTCTGCCGGTTTATTTGCCTGTCTCTTTGTCTGCTTCTCTGCCTGCTTTTTTGCCTGCTTCTCTGCCTGCTTTTTTGCCTGCCGGCCTGTTTCTCCACCGCCGTATTTTACCACAACATCATCGATTTTTCCATCCGGGCTCAAGTCGCACACACAGCCTGATTCATAGGGAACAATTATCGGCTGCCATCAATGCTCTCTAAAATTCCGGTGCTCTTAATCATAAAGTG
>JAILRP010000064.1 GCA_024698075.1 Lachnospiraceae bacterium | reverse complement strand
AGCTCATGGAGAGATCTCCCTTCTGCAGATACGATGTGGGTGACACGCAGATAGGCAAGATGGTGCTGACGATCAAAAAGATCGTCAATTCGACAAAAGATGTGAGTTCGTTCAGGGAAGCCTATAACTATTCGCTTCTGTCGAAATTCTTTTCCTATTATGGGAAATGGTGTCTTGAAAACAGGATTGATGAAAAAGACGCGGAAAACGATACGTATTATAAATCATCAAAGCTCATGGCTGAGGCATGCCTGTATATTTCCCAGAACGAAGTCACATCTTTTGTCGAATTGACGATCTTCTTGATGGTCAGCACCATCTTGCCTATCTGCGTGTCGCCCACATCATATCTGCAGAAGGGAGATCTCTCCATGAGCTGGCGGATCCTGGAAAACTCAGGAACGACCGTGATGAGTTCGAACGGAAACTGGACCAGCAGAAATGAGTTCATCGAGACATTTCTGATCGTGTGAAGATCGCCGGGATAGGAGATGATGAAATCATTCGGGTTCATCTCGTATTTTCTGAAGTTCAGCTCGACTTCGTTCCCTTCCGTAAGGCTCAGCAGTATCTCCGCAAAAGGATGCCAGTGCACAAGGTTTGTATATGACCTTGCTACGGTATGCGATGTATTTATGAGACTGTCCTCCGGAAAAGTCAGGTCTTCAAAATGGTTATCAAGAAGCATGGCCGGGTGCCCTCCTTAAATTCTCCTGTATTATAGCAGGATATGCACAGTTTAAGCAATAACTGCGTAAAAACGGTCAAAACAAAAGCAGGATATGCGCAGTTTTTTTGCTCAATACAACGATAGTTTTGACGTAAAGAGGCTTATCATGGTCTTGTTGGGATTTTCGCTTTTTGGAGAGGGTTATGAGAAGGTTTAACGTTGGTATTTTAGGGTGCGGCGTTATCAGCCGGACCTATCTTGCGGATATCAAAGAGTTCTACCGCAGCCTTAATGTCATCGCATGTGCCGATGTAAACGATGACATCGCGCGAAAGCTTGCGGATGAATTCGGGATCGGGAAGGCTTATTCGACAGAAGAACTCCTTAAGGATGAGGAAGTTGAGATAGTCATAAACCTGACACCCCCAAGCTGCCATGTCGGACTGAACAGGAAGCTCATTGAGGCCGGACGGCACGTGTTCAGCGAGAAACCCTTTGCACATTCTATGGAGGAAGCCGAAAGCGTCCTCCGTCTGGCCCAAGACCATGGCGTAAGGATCGGATGTGCTCCGGATACATTCCTTGCATCAGGACTGCAGAGCATCCGGCATTATCTTGATGCCGGCATCATCGGAACCCCTTTTATGGTCTCTGCCAACATGATGATCTTCGGTGCGGAAACTTGGCACCGCAATCCCGGTTTTTTCTATGAAGAAAACTGCGGGCCTGTCTATGACATGGCACCGTATTACATTTCCGCCATCGTGAGCCTGTTGGGCCCGGTTGGGAAAATAGCCGCGTTTTCATCAAGGCCTCATACGACAAGGCATTTATATGTCGGCGATAAAGCCGGAGAAGAGATCCCGTGCCTGGTGGATACAAGCTATACGGTCATACTTTATCTGAGAGACGGTGTGATAGCAAACCTGAACTTAAGCTTTGACGTATACAGGACACAGCTTCCGATGTTTGAGATATTCGGAGACAGGGGAACGCTTTCGTATCCGGACCCGAACTTTGGCGGCGGAACTCCGAAGGTATACAGAAAGGAGCAGCTCACGGATCCGATATTTAATAAGGACAGCGGCTCGAAGGAGCGCAGTGAAAAGTTCTTTGAGCTGCCCGAACTGTTCCCGAGGGTCAGGGACTATTCGAGGGGGATCGGTGTGGCAGAACTTGCCGACTCGATAGACAGCGGAAGGGATCCGAGGACAGGAGGGGATTTTCTGCTTCATGTGACCGAGGTCTTATACGGGATAAGGACTGCCGTAAAGACCGGAAGCATATATGAAACAAAAACGACAGCAAACAGGCCGGAGGCACTGCCTTCCGGCGAAGGATTTTTAAGCTGACACAGCGGAGAAGGAGGATGAAAGAAATGGCAGGAGTACTTGGTACCCACCTCATTGCGCAGGTGGGGTTCATAGTGGAGGACGTTGAGAAGACCAAAAGGGAGTGGGCGAAGTTTCTGGGACTTGAAGTTCCCGAGACCCAGCCCATAGGGGATTACGAGATCACCCAGACGACCTACAGGGGGGAGCCGGCACCGGAGGCATATTGCTACATGGCATTTTTCGATGTCAATCCGGGACTTCAGATCGAGCTGATACAGCCGAACGACAAACCCTCGACATGGAGGGATTTTCTTAATGAAAAGGGAGAAGGGATGCACCACATCGCCTTCCAGATAAAGGACTCAAAGGCGCGTGTTGCCGATGCCGAGGCTGCCGGACTGAAACTCATACAGCACGGAACATACGGGGACGGCGGCGGAGAGTACAACTATCTTGAAGCTCCCGAGCTCAAGTGCATCATTGAACTTTTGGAAAGCTACAACTGATTTGAGAGGAACGCATCATATGAAGCTTGGCACATCATCACCTTTATCTCATAAAACACCTCAGGAGTGGGCGGATAAGCATAAGTCCCTCGGACTTAGTGCCGTAAATTTCCACCTTACCTGTGAAGATGATGAAAGAGAGATCGATGAATATGTAAGATGCGCAGGCAGTGCCGGACTGACCATAGCGGAAGTAGGCATCTGGAGAAATACCCTTGATCCTGATGAAGACAAAAGAAAAGAAGCGGTAAGGTATGCCATAGGGCAGCTGGAACTGGCAGACAGGATAGGGGCAAGATGCTGCGTGAACATTTTGGGATCCCGGGGTCCGAGATGGGACGGAGCATACAAAGATAATTATTCCGAAGAAACGTACAAAATGGGAATAAAGACGATACGCGAGATTATCGATGCCGTAAATCCCGTCAATACTTTCTTCACGATAGAGCCGATGCCGTGGATGTTACCCGACGGACCCGATGAATACCAAAAGCTGCTTGAAGCTGTCGACCGCGACAGGTTTGCCGTACACATGGATGTCTTTAACTGGATGACATCTGCGAGAAGGTATTTTTATAACGAGGAATTCATCGATGAGTGTTTTTCGAAACTGGGAAGTCTGGTAAAGAGCTGCCACTTAAAGGATGTGAAGATGGAAGATGACTACACTGTATTCTTCAGGGAGACACATCCCGGAGACGGCGGTGTCAGCATCGCCCATCTGATCAAAACTGCACTTTCTTATGATGCGGATATGACATTTATAGTCGAACATCTTGACACGGATGAAGAGTACATCCGAAGCGTCAGGTATGTTCAGGGGTTATGGGAAGGTTTGCAAAAGAAAGGATGAAAAAATGAAAAGACACATTTCGTTATTACTGGCATTACTGACTGCTGCATCAATGATTCTTTCGGCGTGTGCGGGATCTGCTGCACCTGCGGTTCCGGCTGGAGAAGCAGCTGCTTCTTCAGAAGGCGGAAGCGGCGCGGAACTCGTATGGTGGGGATGGACACCCGGCTCACCTCTTAATGAGCAGTATATAGCAGAGTTCAACAAGGAGTTTCCCGACACTAAGATCACATGGAAGCAGACAACCGTTGATGACTATGACGCAGCAATAAAGCCGGCGCTTGCAAACGGTGAAGGCGTAGATATCTTCGAAGTTTCAGCCGGAAGCGCAAACGGCGGAGTCGGGATCTTCGGCGGACAAGCCGTCAACATGGAAGATGCCCTGAAGGGCTACCTTGGAGATGATTATGCGGACAAGCTCAACGAGGCATCGATCGCGAGCATGACCGTTGACGGAGAGCTCAAGGCTCTCGGCGTAGGTACGGTTTATGCCGGAAACCTGTGGATAAATCAGGATCTGTTTGATAAATACAACGTTAAGGTTCCGACAAACTTTGATGAGTGGAAGGCTGCATGCGACACATTCAAGGAAAACGGGATCATAGGTTTCGTACAGGGCGCGGGCCAGGGCGCTTTCAACATGGATACATACCATGCGATCTGCGACAATATCCAGCCCGGACTGTTCACGAAGGCAACAAGGGGAGAAGCTGAATGGACCGATCCCGTATTCGTTCAGGCACTGGATCTTTGGAAAAAACTTTTTGACGAAGGCATCATGCAGGACGGTGCACTCGGAATACAGCAGTATCCGGAAGCAAACAATATGTTCCTGTCAGGGCAGGCTGCAATGGTAATGATGGGTTCATGGTATACGATGAACTGCCTTCCCGACACGATGAGGGCAAACATGGAAGCCGCTTCATCCACGGATGAGCCCTTCGCGATGGTTCCCATCAACTTCCCGGATATTGCCGGAACAGGAAACACGGGATACGTATTCTGCGACATTGACTATGCTACGGCGGTATCAACAAATGCATCTGATGTAAAGGCAGCTACCGATTTCGCACTGTGGCTCGGCGCTTCTGAGGCAGGCCAGCAGATGATCGCTGATTCCCTCAACTTAGTACCGGTACTTAAATCCGTAAGCCCTAACTGGGATAAGGTTGTCCTTACCAATCCCGAAAAACAGAACAAGCCTGTCCAGGAGTATCTGACCAACGCAATGGCAAATCCTGACAATCCTCGTTTTGGCGGAATCTCTGCTGACCTCAACCAGGCTATGATGGATGTCCTTGCAGGCGTTGCTTCCGGTACGCTCTCATCGGCTGACGGAGCAGCCCGCCTTGCAGAGGTTGAATAAATAAGCGTTTTCATTATTTACTGACCTGCGTGCCGATATGGCACGCGGGCCACACCTCCCATCCCGCATGTGCGGGATGGAGGAAGGTGCGGCGTATGGCAGATCGGGGGATTACATGAACAAGAAACTGGCGATCAGAAATAACGGTATGGTCTGGATAATTCCGGCATTCCTTTTTCTGCTGATCATAATATACTATTCAATCATTTACACGTTCAATCTTTCGACCATGGACTGGGACGGACTCAGCCCCACGATGAAGAAAGTCGGCCTTGACAACTATTCAAAGATGTTCGCCGACAAGGTGTTCTGGAAGGCGATAAAAAATACCGTAGTATACTTTGCGATCACTTTTGTAGTACAGAACCTTCTCGGATTCGTGTTCGCGGCGATACTCCACTCGGAGGTAAAGCTGCCGACTGTCCATAAGTGCATCATATTCATTCCGACGATACTTGCGCCGGCAACAATGGCACCGGTATTTCGGCTCATGTTCTCACCACAGGGAATGCTGCAGCATTTTATGGACTTTGCGCACATCCCGATCACGGTGGACTGGCTCAGCAGGCCCCAGACGGCTCTCTATGTGCTGATGGCGATCGTTGTCTGGGAGTTTACCGGAATGAGCTTTATCCTCTACTATGCGGCAATGAGCCAGATAGACAAAGAGATGCTCGAAGCGGCCCAGATCGACGGCGCGGGAAATATCAGAACGCTCATCACCATGGTATTTCCGCTTTGCAAGGGAACCACGGTCTCACTTGCCATGCTTGGCGTCATCGGTGCACTGAAGACTTTTGACATACCCTACCTTATCACCACCGGAGGGCCCGACCATGCGACGGAGTTTCTGGGGACGTATATCTACAGGCAGGGTATCAGGCAGTCCCATCTCGGATATGCGGCGGCACTGTCCGTTATGCTTCTCGTCATGGCCGTCGTGGGTGCATTCCTTACCAACAAGGCAAATAAGGAAGGGGGATAAAGCATGCTGAGAGTAAAATCAAAACGCAACAGGATACTGCTTCAGATCCTCCTGTTCATAATGACGGTTCCGTACCTGCTACCGCTCCTGCAGATGTTTCTAGGATCTTTAGGCGGAAGAGGACTGTATAATTATGCGGCCGTATGGAATACCGGAGTCGTTCCGATATATTTCAGGAATTCGATCATCATATCAGCGGGAGTGATCCTGATAGTCTATGTACTGTCGATGACGGCGGGCTTCGGATTCGCAAAGCTAAACATTCTCGGAAAAGAAGTTTTCTTCTGGCTGATACTTGTTGCGCTCACCCTTCCGGAAGTCATACTGCTGACCCCTTTGTTCGTGACATTCCAGAGGATGCATCTGTTCAGCACGTTCTTCTCGGTGATCTTTCCGCTGGCTGCGCTTCAGCTGCCATTCACGATCCTGCTCATCAGGAACTATGATGAAGGCATACCTGTGGAACTTCTCGAGGCGGCAAGGATCGACGGGGCGACCACGGCACAGGCTTTCCGCCATGTGATACTGCCGCTCACAAAGCCGATTGGATCGGCCGTTACAATGCTTACGTTGATAAATTCATGGAATTCGTATCTGCTGCCCCTTCTGTTTTTGCAGAAGCCGACGATGCAGACTGTCACGCTTCTTCCTCAGTATTTCCAGGGAGAATTTACGAACGACCAGACCAAGATACTGGCGGCGGCAGTTCTTACGGCCATCCCGGAGATCATCGCATATCTGTGCATGCAGAAGAACTTTGAACGAGGAATGAGTGCGGGAGCGTTAAAGTAGTAATCTTAAGAAAAGGAAAGAAAAAATGAACATACAACTGATGAAGGGCGAACTGTGCGTCATAACAGGTGCGTCTGCCGGGATCGGCCGCGCTGTGGCTGAGAGGTTCCTTGAAGAGGGAGCAGATCTCATAGTTGCCGATTTTAACGAAGAAGAAGCAAAACGCCTTTATGGGGACAACAGCCATGTCCTGGATATCCTGAAAGTAAATGCCACGGACATAAATGACCTTGAAAGGCTCGGGGAAGCCGCAGGAAAGACCGGAAGACATGTCAAGGCGGTCCTTCCGATAGTCGGGAACGGTCCCAACAATATGATCGAGGACATCACTCCGGAGATGTTCCATCTTACTATGGACCTGAACGTGTTCTCGGCTTTTTTCACGGTTCAGAAAGTACTGCCGTATATGACTTCGGGATCGGCGATAGTGCTCATATCTTCGATAGCGGGGTTCCAGGGCGGCAAGAATGCTCTCGTTTATAATGCGGCCAAAGCCGCGGTGCGTTCAATGGCACGTTCGTTTGCCGGAGAGCTGGCGGAAAGGGGCATCAGGGCTAATGCCATAAGCCCGGGACCGACAGAGACCAAGGCGTTTTCGGAGTTTGTAGGAGATGATGCATCGGCAAGGGAAGGGATCCTTGCGAACATCCCGATAGGCCATATCGGGCAGCCTTCGGAGATCGCAAATGTCGCCTTGTTCCTTGCGAGCGATGAAGCTTCATACGTAACGGGAGCCGAAGTCATAACAGACGGCGGATTTACAAACAGATAGATCATAAAGGAGAAAATAAATGGCTATATCGTCAACAGAAGTGATAAAAGTGATCGTCGTCACAGACGATCTTGAGCGGACGGTGAACGGATACCGGACACTGCTCGGAACAGGTACGGCACCCGAAGACAATGAAGAACACCGCATGGTCAGGACTCCGCTCACCACATACAGAGGCCGTCCCATCACCGACACTCCCATGAAGGTTGAAAGCGTGTTCAGCGACAATTTCTGGTTTGAGATCATCGAGCCTCTCGGTGATAACGATCCCTGGGCAGCATGGCTCAAAGAACACGGAACATCTGTATATTCGATCTGTTTCATGTCTGATGGGCCCCTCGAGAATGACGAGGCGGTCATGAAGGCAGCCGGATATGAGTCGATATTCAAGCAGGAGAAGGGGTACGAGGCGTACGAGTATTTTGATACGGCGAAAGATCTCGGAGTGCTGATAGAGGTCAAAGAGCATTATCACGAATGACTTCTGCGCATCCGGACTTAAATTGAGAATCTTATGCAGTTCATCTTCCAGCCACGGAAGATGAACTCTTTTTCTTCAAGGACGTTAAAGCGGTCGTAGATCTCCGCTTCCCTGCCGCAGTTGAGAGTGGGCATGTAGAGATAGAAAAATTCCGTGGCGGGACTTTTCGAGGATGCTTCTTCTATGGTCTCGTTCGGGAATATATACTGCATGTCATACGGGATCATATCATCGGATTCATAATAGTCATAAGAATAGCCGTTTGCCATTCCGCCTATCTTCCTGTCATAGAACTCCTCAAAGAATACTTTTCCGTCTTTGTAATTATATGAATACCTTCCGCCCGCAAATCCCCAGGTAAGCGACTGGTCGCCGAGCGAGAACATGATGCCTTCATCTCCCGTGCGGTTTTCCATTACATGCGTAAGCGCTTTTCCCAGAACGATCTCGTACGAATAATAATCCCTGTTGCAGACGATAGAATCTTCCAGGGAAGGATGGTCGGTCATTTCAAAGTCGACTATCCTGCGCTCTCCGACATCCATAGGTTTAAAGACCGCCAGTGAGAGAGGATCGATCATCCTGAACCCGCCTATGAATGTTACGGCCGTAATAATCACCGTGAGTGCATGAGCCGCCTTTTCGTTTTTCATTTCAAGGAAAAGGAATGCGGCACCTATATAGACCACGGCGATGTG
>JAILRP010000020.1 GCA_024698075.1 Lachnospiraceae bacterium | reverse complement strand
GGCATCTAAGCGTGAAGCCCCCCTCAAGATGAGATATCCCTCGTTGATAAGACCCCTTGAAGACGACAAGGTAGATAGGGCATAGGTGTAAGTGCAGCAATGTACTCAGCTGAATGTCACTAATCGGTCGAAGGCTTTCTTAAAAAATGTAGGAAGACCCGTTGCGATCTTTATCAGTATTTGGTGGTTAAAGTGCTGCCTTAAGGAGTGTCGCGCCGTAAAAGGCCGGACGCTCGCGCATGAGAATCGCCTACGGCGATGGGCGCTCGCGGTGTAGCGAGAGCTCTGTCACCTGCGGTGACATCTCGCTACATTCCTCGATAGCTCAATGGTAGAGCATTCGGCTGTTAACCGAAGGGTTGCTGGTTCGAGCCCAGCTCGGGGAGGATATGTTGCAAGGCTTCTTAAGGAGACTCGCACATTTAAATCAATTTAAAAAGGTTCTAGGCGGGATAGGGAACCAACATCCGCTGTGCGGATGTCGCCGTGTCACGATTGCTACGCAATCCTGACCTGGCTCCGTGGTCAAGCGGTTAAGACATCGCCCTTTCACGGCGGTAACACGGGTTCGATTCCCGTCGGAGTCACTGAGATTTAAAGGAGTGTCGGGACAACTGAAGGACGCTCGCGCATGCGAACCGCCTTCGGCGATAGGCGCTCGCGGTGTAGGAAGGAATCTTCCCAAACCGCTTCGCGTATCGGGCCCCTCCTTCCTACATATGGCGACATAGCCAAGTGGTAAGGCGTGGGTCTGCAACACCCTGATTCGCCGGTTCAAATCCGGCTGTCGCCTCTTAAAGTCTGATGTTGTTGTCAATACAATGATGTCGGGCTTTATTTTTACTAAAGGGAATGATATGAAGCGATATGAACTGATCGATACGCTGAGAGGACTGGCGGTCATAAATATGATAGGGTTCCATGCCTGCTGGATCATGAACTTCTTTGGCATTGCGGTTACCAATGAAGTGCTGTATGGACGTGCCTTTATGGTGTGGGAGCGTTTCATCTGCATTCCGTTCATCGTCATAGCAGGGTATTGCTTTTCCTTAAGCCGGCGGCCGCTCAAAAACGGTCTTACAGTCTTTGGCACGGGCCTTGTCATCACGGTGGCCACATGCCTGTTCCTTCCTGACATACGTATTGTTTTCGGAGTACTGACCTGTATAGGATCCATGACACTTCTCATGATCCCCTTTGACAGGCTTCTGAAGGGTTTTTCGGAAGGAACGCGGACGGCAGCCTGTGTTGGACTCATCATCTCTTTGATGCTGTTCTTGGCTGCATATAAGATAAATGACGGCTATCTGGGATTTTCTGCGGCAAAGCTCATGCTTCCGCAGACTCTCTACAGGGGATATGCTTCCACCTTCATAGGATTTAAGGATCCTTCATTTTACTCCGCGGACTATTTTTCGCTGATCCCATGGCTGTTTCTGTATATGTCCGGGTATTTTCTGCACAAGGTCATAAGGGGATCGGAATTTGAAGGAAAAGTCCTGATACACGGCATTCCGGGGATCAACATCATAGGAAAGCACTCTCTTCCCATATATGTGATCCATCCCATTGTACTGTTTATCATCTTCTGGTTTTTCCGGCAATGACCGGTGATCCCGAAAGGGGGTAAGACAAACCCGCGGATTTACGGGAATTCTAATTGTTATGTAAAGTGCAAATTGCCTAAAATCAACGATTTTAGCGCTTTTTTGGCAAAAAAATCTTGACTTTTAAGGGGGTAACGATTATAACTTGTATAGACGCCGGATGAAGCGTCAGTACTCATGATATTAAGGAGGAGTTCAAAATGAACAAAACAGAGTTAGTAGCAGCAATGGCAGCAAATGCTGGATTATCAAAGAAGGATGCAGAGAAGGCTCTTAAGGCTTTTACAGATGCAGTTTCAAAAGAACTTAAGAAGGGTGGCAAGGTTCAGTTAGTTGGCTTTGGTACATTCGAAGTTTCTAAGAGA
This sequence comes from Lachnospiraceae bacterium, assembly GCA_024698075.1. Classification (GTDB taxonomy): domain Bacteria; phylum Bacillota; class Clostridia; order Lachnospirales; family Lachnospiraceae; genus UBA2868. The sequence continues at coordinate 8,655 of JAILRP010000020.1, read as the reverse complement.
GCAGCTAGGACAGGAAGAAATCCTCAGACCGGTAAGGAAATGAAGATCGCAGCTTCTAAGGCTCCTAAGTTCAAAGCTGGTAAGGCTCTTAAGGATATGGTTAACAAGAAATAATCCTGAAACTGTATGATAAAAAGGAACTCCGAGCATTCGGAGTTCCTTTTTTTAAACTAAACCTGTTTTTTCACATAGATCAAAGCTGACCACCGGGGTGGCCGGAGAGGGGAATAATAATGAGACTGGACAAATTCCTGAAGGTTTCGAGGATAATCAAGAGAAGGACTGTAGCAAACGAAGCATGCGATGCGGACAGAGTGACGATTAACGGACGGAGCGCCAAAGCTTCCGCACAGGTAAAGGAGGGAGACATCCTGGAGATAATGTTCGGGACCAACCCGCTCAAGGTTGAGGTGCTGTCAGTAAAAGAAACCGTTAAGAAGGAAGAAGCAAAGGATATGTACAGGGTTATCTGATAATAATTTTATGTAACCTACAATCCACAACATATTGTATTTGACAAGGGAAAATCGTTAATATATAATATATTATGTTAACAAACTGACCCGGCCGGAGGGGACGGCAGATCAGATTGATAAGGGGAGAGTATTATGGCCAGAAGGGTTGCGTTTCGTAAGAAACGGCAGAATCGGCTGGGTATGATGCTTGTTTCGTTCGTTGTTCTGATGCTCATGGCGGTGATCCTGTTCAAGGGGCGTGAGCTGAAAGCGAAGCAGGCGGAATACATGCAGAGGGAAGAATCGCTGCAGGCCCAGATAGAAGAGGAGCATGAGCGGACCCGCAAACTTACCGATTATGAGAAATACACTAAGACGGATAAGTTTGTGGAGGAGATCGCAAAAGAAAAGCTCGGACTGCTATACGAAAATGAGATATTATTCAGATCGGACATAAACAAATAAGCACGGGGAACAATATTTCCTGTGCTTTTTTCTTGATATGGGTTAATATATTTAGATAAGATACAAAAAACGAGGTGGATCGGAATGGAGAAGGATATCATCTACGAAAAAGTTGTCGGATATATTAAAGAAAACCACCTGATAAATCCGGGGGATACCATAGTCGAAGGATTATCCGGCGGAGCGGATTCGGTCTGCCTTTTCCTCATGCTCGAGGAGTATAAGAAAGAGCTCGGATTCAACACGGTAGCGGTACATGTGCATCACGGGATACGCAAAAAGACCGCGGACAAGGATCAGAAATTCGTGGAAAAGCTCTGTGCATCTGCCGGGGTGGAATTAAAAACATACCGCAAGGACATTCCTCTCATATGCAAGATCACGAAGGAGACCGAGGAGGAATGCGGACGCAGGATAAGGTACGAGATATTTGATGAAGTCTGCAGCCAGTATGAAAACGCAAAGATCGCGGTGGCTCATCATATGAATGACCAGGCCGAGACAGTGATCTTCAGGATCATAAGGGGAAGCGGCATAAAAGGCCTTACCGGAATGGAGGCAAAGAGAGACAACATCATCAGGCCGCTTCTGTGCATAAAAAGGGAAGAGATTGAGGAATACCTTAAAGAGGCGGACCAGGACTATCGCACGGACGAGACGAACAGCACGCTTGAATACAGCAGGAACTATATAAGAAAAAAGATCATTCCCAAGTTCGAGACCGTGCGCAAGAATGCCGTTGAACATATAAATGCCCTTTCGGGGGAAGCCGCAGACATAAACAGATTCATGGAAAAAAAGGCGGCCGAGCTTTTAGACGAGGCATCCAAGGAAGCCGACAGGAAATACATCACAAAGGGACTTTCAAGAAAATTCAAGGCCGATGTGCTGATGGACGCGGAGCCCATCCTGCTGAAGTTTGCGGTCAGGGCACTGATCAGTGAGTCGGGCGTGTCGATCAAGGATGTCACGCGAAGCCACATTGACGCCCTGTGCGAGCTTATCGCAAAGCCGAAGAGCGGGGAGATCAGCCTTCCCAAGGGAACCACGGTCGTTAAGGAATCGGGGATAGTATATATCAAGCCGAAGGAAGGCTTTAACGGAGAGATACATGAGATCGTGAACGTAAAGGAAAACAGGCCCGATCCCATAGCGCCCGTAAGCGTACAGCTGTCCGACAGGACGGCTCCGGAACCTTCTGCCGGTTTTGCGCAGAACGTATCATCGGATGAGTTTTATTATCCGGTAACCGGAGAAGGCAATTACGCCCTCCCGGACGGAAGCATTGTAACCTGCAGGATCATCAATGAATTTGAGACCGATGAAATACCTGATGATACCTATACCAAATGGATGGATTATGCTAAAATGTCAGATGATCTCTGCCTGAGGACCCGAAAGACCGGAGATTATCTGGTGATCAATAAGAACGGAAACGAAGGCAATCTGAAGAACTATATGATCAACGAGAAGATCCCCAAGAGCGAGAGGGACAGCGTGCCTCTGCTAGCGAGCGGATCCAAGATATACTGGGTCATCGGCCACAGGATATCCGAGGACGTAAAAGTCACTGAGGGGACGAATATGGTCATCGAGTTCTCATATAAGAAGGCAGAGCCGGATTCACCGGAAAATAATGAAAGTGATTCAGAAGGAGCGGAAAATGAGTGACAAAATATCGGTACTTTACACCGAGGATGAGGTAAATGCCAGGATCAGGGAGCTGGGTGAGCAGATAAGCAGGGATTATGCAGGCAAGTCCATCCATCTCATAGGCATCCTGAAAGGTGCGACTTTCTTTACGTGCGAACTCGCAAAGCGTATCACGATACCCGTGACCATGGATTTTATGAGCGTTTCAAGCTATGGGGATTCCACGGAGTCTTCGGGTGTGGTAAAGATCAATAAAGACCTTGATGATCCCATCGAGGGAAGGGAAGTACTGGTCGTAGAAGATATCGTAGATACGGGAAATACGCTCAGCTATCTTCTCGACAACCTTCAGAAGAGAGGATCGTCCTCCGTAAAGCTCTGTGCGCTTTTGGATAAGCCCGAGAGAAGGATCAAGGACGTAAAAGTAGACTATACCGGATTTGTCATCCCCGATGCGTTCGTTGTCGGATATGGCCTTGACTATGCCCAGAAATACAGAAATCTTCCCTATGTCGGGATAGTAGAACCGGGTATGGAATAAACAGAGAGGATACAGACTTAAGTTGAATAACAGCAGAGGAAGAGGATTCGGCTTCTATGTCGTGCTCATCCTGGTCTTTATCGGAATGGCGCTGATATGGACAAGGATGCAGGCAGGCACGAGAATGCCGATCAATCATGAATCGTTCAGATCCTATATCGAATCAGGCGATATAAAGGAAGTCACCATCATACAGAATGAAGAGGTTCCTACCGGGGAAGTAAGGCTTACGACGGATAAGGGGCTGACCCTGTATATGTATACGTCGGACGTCAACAAGGTGGCTGAAGAGCTCGATAAGAAATTCCCCGCCTACAAGATGGAAGACGTGAAAAGGGAGGGATGGTTTACGGCATATGTCCTCCCTGCCCTCATAGTTGCCGCGATACTGGTGATCTTCCTTACCTATATGAACGGTTCGGCAGGCGGCAGCAGCAAGATGATGAACTTCGGGAAAAGTCATGCAAAGCTGTCAAAGAACGAAAACAAAACGAAGTTTTCGGATGTAGCCGGACTTGACGAAGAAAAGGAAGATATCGAGGAGATAGTCGATTTTCTGAGGAATTCGAAAAAATACGTCGATGTCGGTGCAAGGATACCAAAAGGAGTCATCCTCGTAGGACCTCCCGGAACGGGAAAAACGCTTCTGGCCAAGGCAATTGCCGGAGAGGCGGAAGTGCCGTTCTTCTCGATATCCGGTTCAGATTTTGTGGAAATGTTCGTCGGTGTCGGCGCAAGCCGTGTAAGGGACCTGTTTGAGGAGGCAAAAAAGAATGCCCCCTGCATAGTCTTCATAGATGAGATCGATGCGGTCGCCAGAAGGCGCGGAACCGGAATGGGCGGCGGCCATGACGAGAGGGAGCAGACGCTCAACCAGCTGCTTGTCGAAATGGACGGATTCGGTGTCAATGAAGGGATCATCGTCCTGGCGGCAACGAACCGCGTGGACATCCTCGATCCCGCGATAATGAGACCGGGCCGGTTCGACAGGAAGGTTGCTGTCGGAACGCCTGATGTTAAAGGCCGCAGGGAGATACTCGGTGTTCATAGCAAGAACAAGCCCCTTGCGGAAGATGTTGACCTTGATGAGATATCCAAGTCCACGGCAGGATTCACCGGAGCGGATCTTGAGAACCTTATGAACGAAGCGGCGATCAAGGCTGCAAAAGCCGGCAGAAAGTACATCATCATGTCGGACATAAGGGAATCGTTCCTGAAAGTCGGCGTGGGTACCGAAAAGAAGAGCAAGATCGTTTCCGATAAGGAAAAACGCATTACCGCATTCCATGAAAGCGGACATGCCATTCTTCATTACATCCTTCCCGACATTGATCCCGTAAATACGGTATCGATCATTCCTACCGGATTCGGCGCCGGCGGATACACCATGTCGATGCCGGAAGAGGATATCATGTTCGAGACACGCGGAAGGATGCTCAATGAGATCGTTGCCATACTCGGCGGAAGGGCGGCAGAATCGATAGTCCTTGATGATATCACGACCGGAGCGTCTTCGGATATCAAGAAGGCCACGCATCTGGCCAAAAGCATGGTTACCCGCTATGGAATGAGCGACAGCATAGGTGCCGTATGCTATGACGACGACAATGACGAGGTGTTCATAGGACGCGACCTGGCCCATGCAAGGGCCCACAGTGAGCTTATTGCCGCCAGGATCGATGAAGAGGTCAAGAACATAATAGACTCCTGCTATAAAAAGGCGGTAGAGCTCATAAACGAAAACCGTGACAAGCTTGATGCATGTGCCGAGCTCCTTCTGGAAAAGGAAAAGATAAACCGTGCCGAGTTTGAGGCCCTGTTCGGCGAAAGCCGGGCAGCGGATGAGGATCCGGATGGTGTTGATATAGCAGACTGACGGAAAATATAGTAAATTTTACCAAGAGTCAGAATATTCGTTCGTTATTGTGCACAAATGACTCGCGGGCTATTTGTAATATTTGTGAATTTAATGGATAGATTTTGACAGTGCCCGGGACTATAATGCACTTGTAACCCCCCATTAGGGGATAGTCCTTACGGACTGTTCCCATAAGAAAGAAATACCTTCTCCAAAAACGGCTCCTTTTTCGGGAGCTGTTTTTCTTTTGCTTTATAGATACTGCCGTATATGGTATAATGATTGCCGGCGTAATGCTGACTGATGAGAGGGGAGCAGTTCATGCCACAATATATTGTGGCATGTTAGGGAAAATGGATTACGGCAATTATAACGAGATTCTTCAAAAAGGGAAGTTCATCACCAACTATAAGCCCATCCTCAACAGAAGGGCTATCTTTTCAGACTATTCTGAAGACTATATAATCCCGCTTGAACCAAATGCATACTCGGTCGTCACCATTAAGCTCAGATGCATAGTAGGCAATATCGATCATGCCAAGCTCGTGTGCAACGGTGAGACTCTGCTCATGGAGATAACGGAATCGACCGATGAGTTTGATTTTTACTCCGTAAGCTACAGGCTTAGCAACGAGATGATAAGATACCATTTCGAAGTAGGGTCTGCCGGTGCCGTGTATTACTATGACACGAGAGGCGTTGTAAAGGATACGAATGATTATTTCGATTTCCGGATCCGTCCCGGGTTCAAGACGCCGGACTGGGCAAAAGGCGCGGTCATCTATCAGATATACACGGACAGGTTCTATAACGGGGATCCGTCAAATGACGTGCTTACAAATGAGTACAGGTATATCGGAGAAAACGTCACGCATGTGGATGACTGGAACAAATATCCCGCACTGATGGGCGTGAGGGAGTTCTACGGGGGCGATCTGGCCGGAGTCATGGCAAAGCTCGACTACCTGCAGGACCTTGGAATAGATGCCATATATTTCAATCCCCTGTTTGTTTCGCCTTCAAACCACAAATATGATATCCAGGACTATGACTATATAGATCCGCACTTCGGGAAGATCGTCGATGACAGCGGCGAGCTCCTTGAGGGCGGAAAGAGTGAGAACAAGGACGCCACAAGGTATATCAACAGGGTGACCAATAAAGCGAACCTTGAAGCATCCAACAGATATTTTGCATCATTTGTCGAGGAAGCGCACAAAAGAGGGATAAAAGTCATCATAGACGGAGTGTTCAACCACTGCGGCTCCTTTAACAAGTGGATGGACCGGGAGAGGATATACGAATCCCAGGAAGGCTATGAAAAGGGCGCATATGTAGACAGGAACAGCCCGTATCATGATTTTTTCAGATTCTTTGAAGACCGCTGGCCTTATAACGGGACATATGACGGATGGTGGGGCCATGATACGCTCCCGAAGCTTAATTACGAGGATTCAAGGCAGCTGAGGGATTATGTCCTGCGTATAGCGAAGAAATGGGTTTCCCCGCCGTATAACGCGGACGGATGGAGGCTGGATGTGGCCGCTGACCTCGGGCACAGTCCCGAATATAACCATATGTTCTGGAAGGACTTCAGGAGGGCCGTAAAAGAGGCGAACCCAAATGCCATCATCATAGCCGAACATTACGGAGATCCTTCGGGATGGCTCATGGGTGATGAATGGGATACCATAATGAACTATGATGCCTTCATGGAGCCGGTAACCTGGTTCCTGACGGGAATGCAGAAGCACAGCGATGATTTTCGGCAGGATCTTTTGGGAAATGCCGATGCGTTTGAGGGAATGATGCGGGACGGGGTATCAAAATTCATGGCTCCTACGCTCTTTACGACAATGAACGAACTGTCAAACCACGATCATTCAAGGTTTCTCACCAGGACCAACCATATAGTGGGGCGCGTCGCGGATAAAGGCTACGAGGCGGCATCTGCCGGGATCAACAAGGCTGTCATGAGAGAGGCGGTAGTCATGCAGATGACCTGGGCCGGCGCACCGACGATCTATTACGGTGATGAGGCAGGGGTATGCGGATTCACCGATCCCGATAACAGAAGGACATATCCGTGGGGCAATGAGGATAAGGAACTCATAAGGTTCCACAAAGAGATGATAAGGATCCATAAAGAGAACCGCGAGATATATACTGGAGCGGGAGTGATCCTCTACAAGGACTATAACGTCATCTCTTACGGGCGGTTCATAAAGAATAACGAGATAATCGTCATAGTCAACAACAACGACTGTGACAAGGATATTGAACTTAGGATATGGCAGACCGGAGTTCCCAGGGAATCAAAGGTCACAAGGCTCATGGTGACCGATTCGGAAGGATTTTCCACAGAGCCGGAGGAATATGATGTAGTTAACGGATGCGTTAAGATCACGCTCGGAAAGACATCGGCGGTTGTGCTCAAAGGGAAGCAGGGTGACGGAAAGAAGCCCGAGGAAGAAAAGGATGAAGAGCATGTAAGTCCTTTACAGAAACTGGAATATCTGCTACATTAGAAAATGCTTTAAGGGAGCGTATCATGCGTGAGATGGAGTTTAAGATGGAACGGGCAGGACTGCTTGAGGTCGGTCAGGCTGTTACGGTTTCAGAAGGGATACTTCCGACAAGCTATTATTATACGATAGATCCTTCTCTTGCGATGAGCGGCAATTTTGAGGCAAGAGACCGGCTCGCGGGCAGGGAAGGGACAGTAAAAGATATAAGGGAGACCCCCGGCGGTTTTTATGTTACAGTTGAATTCCCTGGTGATTAAGATATGTTTGGCATAGGCAGCAAGGATAAATCAAACACCAAAAAGATCGGCAGCGGCAAAGAAAAACAATTTGTTGATGAGCTGTCCTATAATGTCCGCAATCCGCTGAACACCATATGCGGGATCACGGAAGTGGCAAAGAAGAATATCATCAACGGATGTGATAACGAGACGCTGCTCTCATACCTTGATATACTCGGAGATGCCGCAACTGAGCTTCAGCAGACGGTCGATCATTTTTTCGAATGCTTCGAATCAGGCAATTATGCGGCACCATCTGTGGAACAGAACAAGGAGTCTGACAGCAGCATATTAAAAAATCTTCGCATCATGGTCGTTGAAGACAGCAGCGTGAGCCAGCTGATCGCCAAGGAGCTTTTGGAAGCTCACGGAGCGATCGTATCTCTTTGCGACAACGGAAAAGAAGCCGTTGACATGTTCAACAGATCGATAACCGGAACATATGATGCCATACTAATGGATATAAATATGGTCGGAATGGACGGATATGAAGCAACTGATGCCATACGTTCCGGCGGACATCCCCAGGCAAAGGTCATCCCGATAATCGCCATGACGGCGGAGGCTCTGCCTAATGACATCCAAACGGCTCTAAAGGCCGGAATGAACGCGCACATAAGCAAACCCATCAGCATTGAGAAGATCGTATCGGCGATAAATAGGGTTATGTGAATAAAAGGGTTGCAAAACCTCATGTTTATGTGTATAATGGCTTTTGTCGCGCGGAAGATGAGCATTATCCGCCCAGATAGCTCAGTTGGTAGAGCAGAGGACTGAAAATCCTCGTGTCACTGGTTCGATTCCGGTTCTGGGCACTTTGCAGGCGTGGTTCAATGGTAGAACACTAGCCTTCCAAGCTGGATACGTGGGTTCGATT
>JAILRP010000018.1 GCA_024698075.1 Lachnospiraceae bacterium | reverse complement strand
GACCCCTTGGAGACGACGAGGTTGATAGGGCATGGGTGTAAGCGCAGCGATGCGCTCAGCTGAATGCTACTAATAGGTCGAAGGCTTTTTTGCAGTGAAGTTTGTCTGGACGTCGAAGATTATTATCAGTATTAGGTTTTTAAGGTACATACACCGATGGACGCTCGCACATGAAGATCCGGCTACGCCGGATGACGTCAGGACTCCGTCTGCTACGCAGACACCTCACGTCAGCGCTCGCGGTGCAGCGAGGACTCCGTCTGCTACGCAGACACCTCCCGGCATTCCTCGATAGCTCAATGGTAGAGCATTCGGCTGTTAACCGAAGGGTTGTTGGTTCGAGCCCAACTCGGGGAGCTAAAGATGATCAGTTTTGGACGGCGGGTCTTACAAGGAGACTCGCGCATGAGAATCGCCTGACGGCGATGGGCGCTCGTCGTGTAGGAAGAGATCTTCCCAATTCACTGCGTGAATCGGGCCCCTTCTTCCAACATATGGCTCCGTGGTCAAGCGGTTAAGACATCGCCCTTTCACGGCGGTAACACGGGTTCGATTCCCGTCGGAGTCAGTTAAGTTTTATATGGACCTTTAGCTCAGTTGGTTAGAGCAACCGGCTCATAACCGGTCGGTCCTGGGTTCGAGTCCCCGAAGGTCCACGTAAATGGCCCACAAAAATGTGGGCTCATTTTGAACAAGTGCAATGAACCGACCATTTCATAGCACAAGGCCCAGTGGCTCAGTTGGTTAGAGCGCCGCCCTGTCACGGCGGAGGTCACGGGTTCGAGTCCCGTCTGGGTCGTAAAAAATTGTGTGTCGCGTTAAGGACGCTCGGCCATAAAAAGGTGTGTCGCGCATCCAGAATTCGACTTCGTCGAAAGGCGCTCCACGTGCAGCCAGGGTCCCACCGCTTGCGCGGTCCCCCCCTACCAGCATTTGCCGCAGTGGCGGAATTGGCAGACGCCCGGGACTTAAAATCCCGTGGGTAGTGATACCCGTGCCGGTTCGACCCCGGCCTGCGGCACTATAAATTAAGCTTCATGAGAACCTTTAAGATATAGAGGTTCTCTTTTTTGCGGATAGAAGGTAAATGGGTTATAATTTAGCCGGTATTGTATGATTTTCGCAAAGGAAAGGATGGAAAATTGGGAGCAGAAGACCTGGTAAAAAGCGGAGCAGAGCGGCTGGACAGACAGCTATGGTTCACGGCGGAGATTGATAAGATGACTTCCGTGCTGAGAAGGACTGTTCTTATCGACAGGAGCCGGAGAGAGAATGATGCGGAGCACTCATGGCACATCGCGGTAATGGCACTTCTTTATACCGAATATGCGAAAGAGCCGGTTGACGTCGGAAGAGCAGTGCAGATGTGCGTGGTTCATGATCTTGTGGAAATATATGCAGGAGACACTTTCGCTTATGATACGGAAGGAAACAGAAACAAGGAAGAACGTGAGAAAGAAGCCGCGGATAAGCTTTTCTCCGAACTTCCGGATGATCAGGGGTACAGGATCCGTGCGCTCTGGGAGGAGTTCGATGCCATGGAAACCGCAGATTCAAAGTATGCGGCTTGCCTTGACCGTCTGCAGCCTTTCCTTCATAACACGCTGACGGAAGGACATACATGGGTTCTCGGAGAAGCCGACAGGGCGAGCGTGGAGAAACGCATGGCACCGATAAAGGATTTTATGCCCGAGGTGTATGCGTGGATCGATCAGAATCTTGATATTGCCGTTGAGAAAGGATGGCTGAAGCCCTGAAGACGGGAGCCAGAGAGCAGTTCCTAAGGCGGAAAATGCGGCATTTTGCGGAATTATCCGTACGCTTGAGGAGAGTGCGTCTATGTGATAATATATAGCAGATACAGCCCATACCTATATAATAGGGAAAAAATCATCAAAAAGGAGACAGATAATGGCACAGAATCCTGTAGTTACATTCACGATGGAAGACGGCGGTACGTTCAAGGCGGAGCTTTATCCGGATGTTGCACCGCAGTCCGTGTACAATTTCATTTCTTTAATAAAGAAAGACTTCTATAATGGCCTGATTTTCCATAGGGTCATCCCCGGATTCATGATCCAGGGCGGAGATCCTGAGGGAAGCGGCATGGGAGGCCCCGGATATTCGATAAAGGGAGAGTTTGCAAGCAACGGTTTTAAAAATGATTTAAAGCACACTAAAGGCGTTCTCTCGATGGCGAGGAGCATGATGCCCAACTCCGCGGGCTCCCAGTTCTTCATCATGCATGAGACGAGCCCGCATCTTGACGGTGAATATGCCGCATTCGGCAAGATCATCGAAGGGCAGGAGATAGTAGATGCAATAGCGCTTGCGGATACGGACAGGAGCGACAGACCTCTTAAGGAGCAGGTCATGAAGACGGTGACGGTAGAGACGTTCGGAGAAGAGTATCCCGAACCGGAGAAACTGTAGGATATGCACCCAGAACGATATAACGGATAGTAAGGAGAGAATGATGGAAACACTTGAATACAGATACGACACACAGCTTCTCATAGAAGGCACGGACCTTGATGAGGACGAGATCAACGACTATATTACGGAGAATTTTAAGGGAGACTGCCTTCTGGCGGTGGGAGATGAAGAGCTCATAAAGATCCATTTCCATACGAACGAGCCGTGGAAGCTTCTCGAATATGCATCGACGCTCGGCGAGATATATGACATAGTGGTCGAGGATATGGACAGGCAGGCCCGCGGACTCAAAGGATGATCGGTAAATAGCAAGAATTCGTTGAATTTACGGTATATTCACGGCGTGTTAACCATGAGTTAACACGCCGTTCATATTTTGTTCACGAAAACCTTTAAGGATTTTAAGTAATTTTCTTGAACAAAGTTGACAAAATCCGATTCGATTTCTTGAAAGTTTTACCCAAAATGTAAATATTGCCCAATAAAAATATCAAAAAGGGGTTGCAAAACTATAATTATTGCAATATACTACATTTACGAAAACGATTAAGGAAACTTTATCGGAATCAAAAATCATTTTTCATTCATTAAAAAGGGAGGAAAACGAGTAATGAAGAAAAAAGTACTTAGCACTTTACTTGCAACGTCTATTGTAGCTGCAATGTTAGCAGGCTGTGGCCCACAGGCAGCAGCACCCGCTCCTGCACCAGAAGCACGCGCAGAGGAAGCAGCACCCGCAGAGGAAGCAGCACCTGCAGAAGAAGCAGCACCTGCAGAAGAAGAAGCTGCACCCGCCGGTGACGAAGGCAAGGTTCTTAACATCTATGCATGGAACGAAGAGTTCAAGAGCCGTCTCATCAGCCACTATCCTGGATACGAGGAAGTAGACGGAACAACAGGTAAGATCGGTGATGTTGATGTTAAGTGGAACATCACACCTTCAGACAACAACGCATACCAGAACAACCTTGATGCAACACTCCTTAAGCAGGCTGACGCAGCTGCAGACGAGAAGATCGACCTCTTCCTTGTTGAAGCTGACTACGCTCTTAAGTATGTTGATACAGATTACACAATGCCCGTAGCAGATCTCGGTGTTACAGATGCTGACGTAGCTGAGCAGTATGATTACACAAAGAAGATCGTTACAGATTCTAACGGAAACCTTAAGGGTGTTTCATGGCAGGGATGTCCCGCAATCATGTTCTACAACAGAGAGATCGCTAAGGAAGTCCTTGGTTCAGATGATCCCGATGCAGTTCAGAAGGAAGTTGGCGACTGGGCAGCATTCAAGGCAGTTGCAGATAAGATGAAAGATGCTGGATATCAGGTATGCTCATCAGTTAACGATACATATCGTGTATACTCAAACAACGTTACATCCAAGTGGGTTGATGGCAACAAGATCAACATCGACAAGAACCTTGAGAACTGGGTTAACGATTCTAAGGCTCTCGTAGACGCAGGCGAGGCTGGAACACATGATCTCTGGTCAGACGACTGGTCAAAGGGCTTCTTCAAGGATGGTAAGGTATTTGCTTACTTTGGACCCGCTTGGCTCATCAACTTCTGTATGTCATGTGACCAGGAAGGTTCCGTTGGTATCGACGGTGGTTGGGGCGCATGCGTAGGACCTCAG
>JAILRP010000007.1 GCA_024698075.1 Lachnospiraceae bacterium | reverse complement strand
CGGCATACATTTCTTTGACATGGAAAAGCTGGCATATGATGAAGAACTGGCCGATGAGCTTGGACTTAATACATCACTTGTACCTCCCTTGTATCATTGTGATGACATTGTCGGCGAGATCACCGCTAAAGCCGCATCTTCCACGGGCCTTAGGGCCGGGACACCTGTAGTTGCGGGCGGACTTGATGCGGCATGCGGAACTCTCGGAGCCGGGGTGTACAAGGTTGGCCAGACACAGGAGCAGGGAGGCCAGGCAGGCGGCATGAGCATATGTACTGACCATGCCCTGTCACACAAAAAACTGATACTGAGCCCGCATGTGGTCCGCGGAATGTGGCTTCTGCAGGGCGGAACCGTCGGCGGCGGAGGAACGCTTAAGTGGTTTAAGCAGGAGTTTGGCGCCGGAATGAGCTTTGATGAACTGACGGCAGAGGCGGAAACTATCCCGCCCGGCTCGGATGGAGTCATATTCCTTCCGTATATGGCGGGAGAGCGCTCCCCGATATGGGATCCGGATGCAAAAGGCGTGTTCTACGGACTGTCGTTTGACAAGACAAGGGGCCATATGATCCGGGCGATACTTGAAGGAGTGGCTTTTTCGCTTCAGCATAACCTGCTGACGGCGCGGGAGACCGGAGCGGCAGTCGATGCACTCTCCGCCATGGGCGGAAGCGCCAATTCGGTATTGTGGACACAGATAAAAGCCGACGTGACCGGACGGACTATACAGGTCCCGGCATCAGATACGGCAACCACCCTCGGTGCGGCAATACTTGCGGGCAGGGGATGCGGACTTTATGAGGATTATGAACAGGCCGTAAATAATACGATAAAAGTGACCAGAATACAGGAACCGGATATGAAACGCCATGAAATCTATAAAAAGAGCATGGAACTGTATCTGAGGCTGTATGAGGATCTTAAGGATACTTTCAGGGAATATCGGAAATAATCAGAGAAAAGAGGAGATCAGTATGAAAGCTGGAGTGGTACATGCTCCGAACGACATTCGTTATGAGGAGATCGACAAGCCGGTCGCCGGTCCGGGAAAAGTGGTCGTCAAGGTCAAATATACCGGGATATGCGGATCGGATATTCCGAGGGTAAATGCGGATGCGTGCCATTACTACCCGAATGTGCTCGGTCACGAATTTTCCGGAACCGTAGCTGAGGTAGGAGAGGGAGTCAAAACTCTCAAAGCAGGAGACAGGGTTGCAGGAATACCCCTTGTTCCGTGCATGAAGTGTGATGACTGTCAGAAGGGCAATTACAGCTTATGCAGGCATTACAGCTTCATCGGATCGAGAGAGTTTGGAAGCTATGCCGAGTATGTGGCGGTTCCTGAGAAGAACGCGGTCAAGTTCGATGACGAAGTAAGCTTCGAAAAGGGAGCGTTCTTTGAGCCCGCAACGGTTGCGCTCCACGGACTTCGCAGGGTCGATTACAAGGGCGGAAAGAACGTCGCGATCCTCGGGGGAGGAACGATAGGCCTTATGACGGCGCAGTGGGCGAAGATATTCGGTGCCAAGTCGGTCACGGTCTTCGATATCCTTGATGAGAGACTTGAGCTTGCAAAGAATCTCGGATGTGATTATGGGATCAATTCGGGAAAAGAAGGTTTCATGGATGAGGTCGGCAGGATCACGGACGGCAAAGGCTTTGATTATGTTTACGAAACGGCCGGCAACACGATCACTATGAAGATGGCATTTAAGCTTGCGGCAAATAAAGCCCAGGTATGCTTCATCGGTACACCGACGAGAGAGCTTTCGTTCACCGTGGATGAATGGGAGAACATCAACCGTAAGGAGTTCATACTTACCGGATCGTGGATGAGCTATTCGGCACCGTTCCCCGGGGATGAGTGGTCTCTTGCCGCGCATTACTTCAAGACCGGAGAACTGAAATTTGACGATTCGTTCATCTTTAAGAAGATCCCGCTGTCAAAGATCGATGAAGCTTTTGAGCTCTTTAAGACACCGGGCACGGTAAAGGGAAAGATACTTATAGACAGTGAAGCCTGACAATACTTACATAACGGGGAAGATCACAGAAAATCATTACAGGAGGATATGAAAATGGCAGTAGATCCCAAAAAAGTTCCACAGATAACATTAAACAACGGAGATAAGGTTCCGTGCATCGGAATGGGCACATTCGGATCGGACCGTTTTACGGCTGAGCAGGTTTCAAATGCGGTTGCCGGTGCCATCCGTGCCGGATACAGAATGTTTGACTGTGCTGCCTGCTACGGAAACGAAGACCAGATAGGGCAGGTTTTCAAGGCGGCTTTTGATGAAGGAGTGGTAGAACGCAAGGACCTGTATATCATGACAAAGGTCTGGAACGATATGCACAGGGAAGTTGAAAAATCCTGCCGCAAGTCTATCGCGGATCTTCAGTGTGATTACATCGATCTGTTCTTCATCCACTGGCCTTTCCCGAACTACCATGCTCCGGGATGTGATGTGGATTCGCGTAATCCGGATTCCAAGCCGTTCTCGGTAGCGGAGTTCATGGATACATATAAACAGTGTGAAGAGCTCGTCCGCAAAGGACTCATCCGCCACATAGGAATTTCAAACATGACCATTCCGAAGATGGAAGCTGTCATCGATAAGTTTGAGATCAAGCCCGTAGCGTGTGAGATGGAGCTTCACCCCTGCTTCCAGCAGCAGGAACTGTTCGACTATCTTGTAGCACACGACATCCAGCCCATCGGATTCATGCCTCTTGGCTCACCCCAGAGACCCGAGCGTGATATCGTTGCCACGGATATAGCGGACATGCAGGTTCCGGAATTCAAGGCGATCGCAGAGGCACATGGGGTACATCCCGCTATAATCTGCCTGAAGTGGGCTGTGCAGAGAGGCCAGATCCCCATTCCTTTCTCGGTTTACGAAATGGAATATACGAGCAATCTTGAGTCGACGGTAACCGAGCCGCTTTCGGATGCCGAGATGGCAGCCATAGCTGCTCTTGAGAAGAACAACCGTCTCGTTAAGGGACAGGTATTCCTGTGGCCCGGTGCCGATGACTGGCATGCACTCTGGGATGAAGACGGATTTATCGTTGACTGTCCGGATGCTTAATGCAGGCAGGAGATAGCGGGAAGTCCCTGGCTGCACCGCGAGGCCTGACGTGAGGTGGCTGCGGAGCAGACGGAGTCCTGACGTCCATTCTGCGATGCAGAATTAAAATGGCCGAGCGACCGACCATACGAAAGAAAAAGATAGCGAAAGAAGATAGATAACATGGATGCACTAAGAGCAATGCTCATAAAAAGAAAAAACGGAATGAAATATGCCGGAATCCCTTCGTTCTGTACGGCTTCAGATCTTGTCATAGAAGCGTGCCTCAAGCAGGCGATGAGATTTGATGACAGCGTTCTTGTTGAAGCTACTGCCAATCAGGTCAACCAGTTCGGGGGATATACCGGAATGAAACCGGCGGATTACAGGGATTTTGTATATAGGATCGCTGACGGGATCGGTTTTCCGAGGGAGAGGATCATACTCGGAGGAGATCATCTCGGACCGCTCACGTGGCAGGATGAGCCGGAAAAAGAAGCAATGGAGAAATCCGTTGAACTTGTGAAGCTGTTCGTTCTTGCCGGATTCAAAAAGATCCATCTCGATACGAGCATGAGAGTGGCAGATGACCCGAGAGATGAGATGCTCTCCGAT
>JAILRP010000059.1 GCA_024698075.1 Lachnospiraceae bacterium | reverse complement strand
AAGGTTCTTCATTATGATGTTTCCTGAGTTCTTCGCTCTGGTGAAGCCTGCCTCGCACATAGCGAAACCTGCCTGCATCCAGAACACGAGAGCTGCGCCGATCAAAAACCAGACGCCGTATACTTCGCTGTTGATAGCTTCCAGAATTTCTTTTGTCATAATCTCATCTCCTCTTATTACTCCTCACCAAATGCTTCCAAGTATTTCTTCATTATCTCCTCAGATATGTCTTTATGAAAAAAGGCACTCTCCCCGCGGGAAGAGCGCCTTTGCTCCGTGTTTTATATATTCTCTTATACGTAGAACAGTATCTGCTCGTATGTCGGATACGGAAGATATCCTTCGGGTATGAGCGGCTCTGCCTCGTCCGCATATTCCCTTATCACCGACATGTCCTCCACGATCACGTCATGGTATAACTTCGCCTGCTCAATATCGGGATCCATCGCCTCAGCTTTTTCGGTATCTGCCGAAAGCTTTTCCGTGGCAGTTGTCACCGATTCATAAAGTCCCGCCAGCTTCTCTATAAGCTGCTTCTGCGTGGATACGGCCTTTTCTATGCCAAGCTCCTGCCTTCCTGCAACCGATACCGTTAGGTCATCTATATAATCCATCAGCGCCGGTGCGAACTGCTTGCGGATCATGTCTATGAGCGTCAGCGCCTCGATATGGATCGTCTTCGTGTAGTTCTCGATCCTTATCTCATACCTTGACTCAAGCTCGGTATCCGAATAGATATGGTGCTTCCTGAACAGCTTTTTGTTCTTCTCGGCGATAAGTGCGGGCATCGCATCGGGTGTGGCCTTAAGGTTGTAAAGTCCCCTCTTTGCGGCCTCATCCACCCATTCCTGCGTATAGCCGTTGCCGTTGAATATGACACGCTTATGCTTTATTATCGTCTCCTTCACGAGTGCATGGACGGCTTCATCCATCTTCTCCTTCGGCGTGTCCTTGAGCTTCTCATAAAAGATGCTGAGCGACTCGGCAACAGCGGTATTCAGCATTATGTTCGGCCCTGCTATCGAGAGGGAGGATCCGAGCGAGCGGAACTCGAACTTGTTGCCCGTAAACGCGAACGGCGATGTACGGTTTCTGTCCGTTGTGTCCTTCGCAAAATGCGGGATGACTTTCGCACCCGTTTCGATCGTTACCTTCTCGGCATTGCTGAAATACTCGTCCTTCTCTATCGCATCTATGACCGCCTCAAGCTCATCTCCGAGAAACATCGATATGATGGCCGGAGGTGCTTCGTTCGCGCCGAGCCTGTGGTCATTTCCGGCGCTTGCAACGGACAGCCTCAGAAGATCCGCATAATCGTCAACCGCCTGTATGACCGCTGACAGGAACAGCAGGAACTGCGTGTTCTCTCCGGGAGTCTTTCCCGGGTTTAGGAGATTTTCGCCCGTATTCGTCGTAAGCGACCAGTTGTTGTGCTTTCCGGAACCATTGATCCCTGCAAACGGCTTTTCATGAAGCAGGCACGCATATCCGTGTTTCCTTGCAACCCTTTTCATGATCTCCATCGTAAGCTGGTTGTGGTCAACGGCTACGTTTGTCGTGTCAAACACGGGAGCAAGCTCATGCTGGCACGGTGCGACCTCATTGTGCTTGGTCTTTGCAGGAATTCCGAGCTTCCACAGTTCCTCGTCAAGGTCATGCATGAACGCCGCGACCCTTGTGCGCAGATTTCCGAAGTAGTGGTCATCCATCTCCTGACCCTTGGGTGCTGGTGCGCCGAGAAGCGTCCTTCCCGTGAAGATCAGGTCTTTTCTCTTCTTATAGTCCTCAAGGTCTATGAGGAAATATTCCTGTTCGGGACCGACCGTCGTCTGTACATTGGTCACATCATCCTTTCCGAGAAGCTTCAGGACCTTGACGGCTTCGCGGCTGATCGCATCCATCGAGCGCAGGAGCGGTGTCTTCTTGTCAAGCGCTTCGCCGCTGTATGAGCAGAATGCCGTGGGAATGTAAAGTGTCCTGTCCTTTATGAACGCCGGGCTTGTCGGGTCCCATGCCGTATATCCCCTTGCCTCGAACGTTGCCCTTATGCCTCCTGACGGGAAGCTTGATGCGTCGGGCTCGCCCTTTACAAGCTCCTTGCCGGAAAAATCCATGATCACCTCGCCCTTGTCCACGGGGCAGATGAAACTGTCGTGCTTCTCGGCCGTATATCCCGTCATGGGCTGGAACCAGTGCGTGAAATGCGTTGCACCGTTCTCGACCGCCCATTCCTTCATGGCGACTGCAACCGCATTTGCAACATCCAGCTCCAGGTGCGTATTATTGTCGATCGTCTTCCTCAGCGCCTTGTACATATCCTTCGGAAGCTTGTCCCTCATGATCTTGTCGGTAAAAACGCTGCTTCCGAACAGTTCGGGAATGTTTTTTTCCATAATGAAGTCTCCTCCTTTATAAACCTCATAATTTTCAAAGAGCTCCGAAAACGGAAAAGGCGCATCAACCAAAAGGTCAATGCGCCATTGCATCGCTTAAAAACGAAGAGGGCACTTCGGTCTATACCAAAGCGCCCTTGCTCTTTATGTTTCGAAATAATATACTTCTTTTTCCTGCTTGTCAATACGTTTTTTTAAATTTCCATCATACCTGTTTCAGAATATGGTCGATACCTTTATGGTCTGCTCCTCTAAAACATCGAGCAGGACACGCACCGTATCAAGCGATGTGAAGATGGTGACATTATTTTCGATAGCGCAGCGCCTTATCGCCGCCCCATCCACGTAATGCACTCCCGAGAGCACCGCCCGGCTGTTGATCACGTACGCGACATTTCCCGAACGTATCGCTTCAAGTATCTCCTCGCTCCCTTCCGAAAGCTTCTTTCTGATGCGCGTTTTGACGCCGTAGTTTATCAGGTACTGCCCTGTAAGGCTGGTAGCCTCTATGTTAAAGCCCATATCATAAAACCGCTTTATGAGCGGCATTCCCTCAAGCTTGTCCTCATCGGCAAGCGAAACAATGACTGTGCCGTAATTGCGGAGCTTTATCCCCGAGGCGACGAGTGCCTTGTACATCGCGCGGTGGAGCTTCTCATCATATCCTATCGCTTCGCCCGTTGATTTCATCTCGGGTGAAAGGTACGAATCCATCCCCTTGAGCTTTGAAAATGAAAATGCCGGAACCTTCACGCACCATCTGGAACTCTCCTCCGGATATATGGTGAATATCCCCTGCTCCCTGAGCGTATTGCCCATGATGCATTTCGTAGCGATGTCGGCAAGAGAGTATCCGGTCGCCTTTGACAGGAACGGAACGGTCCTTGAGGATCTCGGATTGACTTCGATGATATATACCCTCTCATCCTCATCGACTATGAACTGGATGTTGAAAAGTCCCACGATGCCTATGCCTATGCCAAGCTTCTTCGTATACTCGAGTATCGTCCCCTTGACCTTGTCAGACAGTGAAAACGGCGGATAGACGCTTATCGAGTCGCCCGAATGGACCCCGGTGCGTTCCACGAGCTCCATTATCCCCGGAACAAACACGTTGACACCGTCGCATACCGCGTCGACCTCAACTTCCTTGCCTTTTATGTACTTGTCAACGAGCACGGGTTTGTCCTCATCTATCTCGACCGCGGTCTGAAGGTAGTGCCTCATCTCCTCTTCCTTCGATACGATCTGCATCGCCCTTCCGCCGAGCACGAAACTCGGACGAACGAGAACCGGGTAGCCTATGTCACGTGCCGCCTCTACGCCGTCCTCAACATTGGTGACCGCAACGCCCCGCGGCTGCGGTATGTTAAGGTCCATGAGCACGTGTTCGAACGCATCCCTGTTTTCCGCCCTCTCTATGGCTTCGCAGTCCGTCCCTATTATCCTGACGCCATATTCAAGAAGCGGCTCCGCAAGGTTTATCGCCGTCTGGCCGCCAAGTATCGCGATGACACCCTCCGGCTGTTCCATCTCGATGATGTTTACGACATCCTCAGCGCACAGCGGCTCAAAATACAGCTTGTCGCTCGTGGTGTAGTCGGTAGAGACCGTCTCGGGATTGTTGTTTATTATTATCGCCTCATATCCGAGTTCCCTGATCGTTGTGACGGCATGGACCGTGGAATAGTCAAACTCCACACCCTGCCCTATCCTGATGGGCCCGGAGCCCAGCACGATTATCTTCTTTTTATCCGATATGACGGACTCGTTCTCACTTTCATATGTCGAATAAAAATACGGCACGTAAGACTTAAACTCCGACGCGCATGTATCGATCATCTTGTAGACGGGCATGATCCCCCTCTTCTTCCTGATATCAAATATGCCGTGGGCATCCGAGTTCCACAGTATCCCGATCTCCCTGTCGGAAAATCCCATGCGCTTGGCTTCAAGGAGTATGCCTGCATCTCCCTGATTTTCGCGAAGCTTCGTTTCCATGTCGGTTATGTTCTTAATCCTGCTGATAAAGAACAGGTCTATCCCGGAAAGTTCCGATATCCTGTCCGGATCATCACCGCGTCGCAGCAGCTCGGCAACCGCATATATCCTGTCATCGGTCCCTATTCGGATATACTCTTCAAGCCCGGCGGCTGGCATTTTGTCAAACTTAGAAAGGTGAAGATGGAAGGCACCGGCTTCAAGGCTTCTGACGGCCTTTAATAGGCTCTCTTCGATCGTGCGTCCGACGCTCATCGTCTCACCCGTTGCCTTCATCTGCGTTCCGAGGCTGTTGTTCGCATCCGTGAACTTGTCAAAAGGAAAACGCGGCATCTTGGTCACGACATAATCCATTGACGGCTCGAATGCCGCGACCGTGTTGGCGAGCTTTATCTCCTCGAGGTGCATGCCCACCGCGATCTTGGCCGACACCCTGGCGATGGGATAGCCGCTTGCCTTTGATGCGAGCGCGGACGACCTTGATACCCTCGGATTGACTTCGATGAGATAATAGTCAAACGAATCCGGGTCGAGGGCGAACTGAACGTTGCATCCCCCTTCAACGTTAAGGGCGCGGATCAACTTAAGCGCGGAGCTCCTCAGCATCTGGTATTCCCTGTTTGCGAGCGTCTGCGAAGGGCATACGACGATGGAGTCGCCGGTATGTATCCCGACGGGATCGACGTTTTCCATGTTGCACACTGCGATGGCCGTGTCGTTTGCATCCCTTATGACTTCATACTCTATCTCCTTGTATCCCTTTACGCTCTTCTCGACGAGAACCTGATGGACCGGGGAAAGCGCAAGGGCATTTTTGCATATGGATTCAAGCTCTTCCTCATTGTCCGCGAATCCGCCTCCCGTCCCTCCGAGCGTGAACGCGGGCCGGAGCACCACGGGATAGCCTATCTTCGCTGCAGCCGCCTTTCCTTCTTCGACCGTGTGCGCGATGTCGGACGGCAGCACCGGCTCGCCGATACGGGCGCACAGTTCCTTAAAGAGCTCCCTGTCCTCCGCAGTCTCAATGCTCTCTGTCTTTGTTCCGAGAAGCTTCACGTCACATTCCGAGAGCACGCCCTTTTTCTCGAGCGCGACCGCAAGGTTCAGACCGGTCTGCCCGCCTATTCCCGGAAGTATAGCATCGGGCCTTTCCATGCGGATTATCTTGGCGACAAACTCAAGCGTCAGCGGCTCCATGTAAACCTTGTCCGCTATGACTTTATCCGTCATTATCGTTGCCGGATTGGAGTTGCAGAGTATGACCTCGTAGCCCTCCTCCCGAAGCGCCAGGCATGCCTGCGTGCCCGCATAGTCAAATTCCGCCGCCTGTCCTATCACGATAGGCCCGGAACCGATGACCAGTATTTTCCTTATATCTTCTCTCTTAGGCATTGCGGCACCTCCTGCGGATGTTCCCGTAAAACCGGTCGAAAAGGTACTCGCTATCGCATGGCCCGGGCGAGCTCTCCGGATGGTACTGGACCGAAAAGACCATATCCTTTTGGCATTCCACCCCTTCAACCGTACCGTCAAGCAGGTTGACATGGGTTATCTCCAGTCCCGTCCCCGCCACGCTCTCGGGCACTACCGCATATGAATGGTTCTGCGAAGTGATCTCGATGCTGCCGGTCTTTTCGTTCCTGACCGGATGATTGCCTCCGCGGTGCCCGAACTTCAGCTTATATGTTTTTGCGCCGTAGGCGAGGCATATCATCTGATGCCCCAGGCATATCCCGAATATCGGCACACGTCCGCGGAGCCGCCTAATCGTCTCTATCGTCGGCACGCAGTCTTTGGGATCTCCGGGCCCGTTTGACACAAAGATCCCCGCCGGATCATATCCCATTATAGTATCCGCATCCGTATCCCACGGAACTATCACGAGCGGAAAACCTCTTTTTTGGAGCATGCGGATGATGTTCTTCTTGATCCCGCAGTCGATGACGACTACAGGGTTACTGCCTTCTGCTTCACCCAGTTCATACGCCTTTTTCGTCGATGCCCGGCTCACCTGGTCCGTTGCCGGGTTCCAGCTGTGCACTGCCGCGATGGCATCTTCCGTATCACGTCCGGCCGATGTAATGAGCGCCTTTATGCTTCCGACATCGCGGATGTGCCTTGTGACCATCCTCGTATCAATGCCGCTTATCCCGGCTATGCCATGGGCTTTTAATGCCTCGTCCAATGTCAGTTCGCACCTGAAGTTGGACGGTGTGTCGCAGCACTGCCTGACGAT
Source organism: Lachnospiraceae bacterium (assembly GCA_024698075.1). Lineage (GTDB taxonomy): Bacteria > Bacillota > Clostridia > Lachnospirales > Lachnospiraceae > UBA2868. Next base: position 15,738 of record JAILRP010000059.1, on the reverse strand, counting down.
GAGGCCACACATGCCGAAAACCTCCGACTCGTAATCGTCCGGGCATATCCCGTAATTTCCCATGAGCGGGTATGTCATCACGACCGCCTGGTCGGTATATGACGGATCCGATATTATCTCCTGGTATCCGGCCATAGAAGTGTTGAAAACAAGCTCCGCGAATCTGTCCTCGGGGCAGCCGAATCCTTTTCCGGCATATACGCTCCCGTCAGCGAGCACAAGCTTTCTGTCAAAATCATTTCCCATGGTCTGTCCCCTCTTCCTTGTCTTTCATCCTTTTCTTTATTCCTTTTCTATTCTTTTTCTCCGGGATCTGCGGTTACGGGATATACTCCGTCGAAGCACGCCCTGCATATCGGAAGGCCTCCCGTCATTTCAGAAAGGTCGCTGACATCGAGATATTCAAGGGAGTCCGCACCAATGCTGCGCCTTATCTCCTCTTTTGTGTGTCCGTTAGCTATAAGCTGGGAATTATCGGGCACATCCGTGCCGTAATAACACGGATGCAGAAACGGCGGCGATGATATGCGGACATGCACCTCTTTTGCCCCGAATCTCTTCATCTCTTTTATGATATTGGCAAGCGTTGTCCCCCTGACGATGGAATCGTCGATGAGGATGACTTTCTTCCCCTTAACGACATCTTCAATCACGCGCAGCTTGATCATGACCGAACTCGTTCTTTCTTCCTGAGTCGGTTTGATGAAAGTCCTTCCCACATAGCTGTTCTTCGCAAACGCCACACGAAACGGTATGCCTGACTGCTCCGCATAGCCCGCTGCCGCGGTAAGTCCCGAGTCAGGCACGCCGGTCACGACATCGGCATCTGCCGGGAAGCGCCTTGCAAGCGCCCTTCCGCCTTCCATTCTCGCATTGTAGACGCTGATCCCGTCGATCTTCGAGTCAAGCCTTGCAAAATAGATGTACTCAAATACACAGTGTGCCTTCGTTTCCGAAAACAGGATCTGCTTTGACGTTACCCCTTCAGGCGTGATAACGACCATCTCGCCCGGTGCGACATCCCTTACATGATCGGCTCCTATCGCACGAAGAGCGGTGCTCTCCGAAGCACATACATATATGTCCCCGACCTTTCCGAGGCAGAGCGGCTTCAGCCCCCACGGATCCCTGATGCATAAAAGCTTCTGCGGGCTTAAGATCAGGAGCGCAAATCCCCCTTTGAGAAGTTTTGAGACATTTTCAGCCGCCTCCTCGATAGAGGAAGTATGCATACGCTCCTCTGCGATCTTATATGCAATGACTTCCGAGTCGGCATTGCCCGAAAACGATGCTCCCTCATCTATGAGCGCTTTTCGTATCTCATCAATGTTTATTATGTTTCCGTTGTGCGCGAGCGCAATGGTTCCCTTTGCATAGTTGATGAACACTGGCTGCGCATTTTCCTTAACGCTTCCTCCGGCAGTGGAATACCTGACGTGGCCGACACCGATGTTTCCCCTGAGCTTTTCAAGCGTCTCTTTATGAAACACTTCACTGACAAGCCCCATATCCTTATGCGCGCATATGTTCCCGATCGGGCCGCACGTATCACACACCGCAATTCCCGCGGATTCCTGTCCTCTGTGCTGAAGCGCGGTGAGCCCGTAATATATTAGCTGCGCGGCATTTATGCACTCCCGGCTGTATACGCCGAACACACCGCATTCTTCATGAATCCTGTCCTGTCCGTCCATCTGCCACCTTCCGAAAAGGGATACGGCTGCCATGCAGCCACCTTCCTGCATAAAAAAAGACGCCCCGGACATTCCGAAGCGCCTTTGCTTTCGTTATGTAGTTTATGACTATTGGTCCGAAATGTCAATCACTCCGTCAGCTCATCTCCCGACAGTTTCCTAAGGCCCTGCCCTATGAGCATTTCATCGATCCCGTCGGGATGCGTACTCTCCAGGATATTTTCAAGTTCATAAGTTGGTCTGCCTGTTTTCATTTTTCCCCCAGAACTATGGATTGCATCTCTTACAGGGTTTTGCGTCGGGATATGTTTTTATCAGTTCTTCCCTTGAGCAATACATATCTGCTCTGTTTTTGGGGCTCATGTCTGTTACAGAGGAACACCCGGGGTAATGAAACTTCCCGGTGTTTTTATTATACACATAAGTGACCGAAGGCTCCGGCGGATCGCTCAGGTTATGCTGAAATACTCTTGTGACCGCGCTGTCGGATTTACGGACTGTTTTATCCGAGTTTTCTTCTTCTCCGGGCTTCCAGGTTGATGAAGGGGATGTATTAAAAGTGATCTTTTTGCCATCACTAGTCGCTATCACAGTTCCCTGTTCATCAGTCCTGTAAAGTTTAGTCCCTCTGTTTTTTAAGTCATCCAATACCTCCTGTCTCGGGTGGCCGTAAGGATTTTTGCGTCCGCAGCTTATCACGGCATACTCCGGAGATACTTCATCATAAAAACCCTTTATATATGCCGTAGCGGCCCCGTGATGAGGCACCTTGATAACGTCTGTATCGGCATCAAGATCCGGATCAAAAATAAGTGCCTGCTGAGGCGGTATAGTCGCATCTCCGGTAAACAGGAAACTGTTGCTGCCATGATCCAGCCTGAATATGATCGAGCTGTCATTCGTGTCAGAAAAAATAAACTCTGATGACGGAGACAGTATTTCGATCACGGCACTCCCAAGCGAGTATTTTTCGCCCACGTCAACTATATGCGGAGAATATCCCTTCGCTTTCACGGAATAGATCAGACGGTCGAATGACGGCGTATCGTTCGAACAGTTGGGTATCAGTATCTGCCCGCAGTCAAATTTATAGACGATCACATCAAGTCCGCCGATATGATCGGCATCGGGATGAGTCGCAACTACATATTTCAGCCGTTCAATGTTATGTTTTTTCAGATAAAGCTGTATCGCCGTTCCTTTGCTCTCATCTCCGGCATCAACGAGCATTGCTTCATTATCACAGATGATCAGGGACGAATCTCCCTGGCCGACATCTATATAATGGACTTCCAATCGGCTTTTAGTGTCCTTATTGCCATCTGTTTTCCGAGGAACAACGGTAATGGGTGTCTTTTTGATCTCCCTGACAGAAGAAGCCATTGTCATTGCACCCATATATTCGGGAGCAGAGACAGTTTCCGTATCAGGGGCCGTCGGGTTTATTCCTCTTCCAAAGGCAAGTCCCATTAAACATAATATTCCAATGATCAGTTTTGTTTTTGCGCGCATATTCATATCACTGGAAGCAATGACCACATCTGGTATATCCTTGGCTTAACAGTTCCTCTATCGTCCCGTTGGATGTAGCATAGTTTTCAGGGCTTATTTTCCTGACATCATTACACGATGGATGATGGATCTTTAAGGTGCCGGTGTTTAATACATAATGGTCAGGGGTATTCTGCTGTTCGGCGTTATCATATTTGTCAAAATAATATTCCGTATCGGTCACATCAAGCCCCGGATCCTCAGGAGCATTGATGTAATTATCACTGTTTTCCCATATAATATCATAATCTTCCGGTGTCAGGCGGACCGGATCAGGATCCTCTTCCTGTAAAAGATCATTGTCAGCATCTTCATATCCGGGGACGGAAATGGTATCATCTTCCTCCACCTGATAGTCATACTCATCACCGATGCTGAAACGATCTTCATGCGGTTCCGACCGGATTGCCGTTTTAGGAGGATTTTCCATGAATAACGGTTCATGCAGCTTTTGATATCCAAAAATCCCGACCGTACAGCCTATTACAATGATCGTTCCGCCTACAACTCCGGCAATAACATCGTCACGTTTCATACCATTACCATCAGAAGATATTTATGTTGCAATTATTTGACCTGTCGGCATCATCATTGCGCAAATGCTTCGCCCCACCGGTCAGTTCAGCAGATCCATATACTTATCACCGAAAAGACTGCTTATATACTCCCGGCGTTTTTCCCTCTTTTTTTCCTCTTCCGGATCATCCGGCAGGTCCTGTTTCTGGAACGGCTTTAAGTTGTGCGCGATCATATCGCACGAGTCAATGATCCTCTCAAAGCCGTAGCATATGTCCATGAAAGGAATGCTGTTCTGCCTGTCGCAGATGCCGTCATGAAGACGCTTTACATGCTTTGAATTGATCACGCCGTGAAATTCCGACACCTGCTGCCTGAAAAGCTCAATGCTTTCGGAAAGTGACAGATTGCCTTGTTCCAGATCCGCTACTGCAGTGTCGACTATCTCACGTACGGCTTCCTCAAATATGAATATGTCTCTCTGTGCATATTCGGAAAAATGTCTGTTGTCCGCGCCCATATTTTCAAATATGGATATCATTTCACCGATCAGCGCCTGAGCAATGCTCTTCACTTTTTCTTTTTTGGATGTCATTAACAGGACGATCGAGACAACCGCAAAGACAGGCACGAAGAATGCCGGCCTGCATATCTCAAGGAAAAGTGTTCCGCCCCTGACCGAATTAAGCGACAAAAGCCACGCATTCGCCGTAGCTCCGAGACTGGCTCCCACGATAAATCCAAATGATTCCTTAAGGGTCATTATTCCCGCATTGACAAATCCTACCGCCAGAACGGTTGTCGCCGACGAGCTCTGTACCAACCCGGTCAGTGCTGTCCCGGTGGCAAATCCCAGGTACCGGTTCTTCGTCACCCTGCCAATAACACGGTCAAGGCTTCCGCCGGTCAGCCTTGACAGCGTTTCGCTCATGATGCTCATGCCATAGAGGAACAGTGCCAGTCCTCCGAGCACGGATATTATAACGGTCAGTATTTCCAATATCCCGTCTCCTGTATCATAAAAAAATATGCTTATACAGTTTTCGTTAATTCAATATTATCCGGTTTATTCACGACATGCCGGCTTTGCATGATACGATGGATGAACCCGGCATTCACCACACGGGCGGAAGCACCCTGTACTTTACCCGGTCTTTATATTCCCTGTATCCGTCAAGTCCTTCCTCAAGCACCTTTTCCTCGTTTTTAATTCGTTTTGCGATGATCGGAATGTACAGAAGAAGGATGGCAAAAGATATCAGCGAGCCAAGCACGATCCCCATCGAAAGGAACAGCAGAAGAGTCGCCGAATACATAGGATGGCGGACTATCCCGTACAACCCGGTGTCTACGACCTTCTGATTTTCCTGTACTTCCACGGTCCTCGAAAGATATGTGTTTTCTCGGAGCACCTCCGCATACATGATGTAGGCAGCGATGAATACAATGATCCCGATGGCGACTGCCCAATTTGGAAGCACCAGCCAGCCGAACCTGAAATTCAGGCCCGCCACTACAAAAGCAGCCAGGAACATAACCGCCGAGAGTGCGATCACGGTTTTCTGCTCCCCCTGCTCCTCTTTGGCATTCAGCCTTTTTTTCAGAAGCTCAGGATTTTTGAACATCATGACTATCCCTGCGGCGAACATCGGTATAAAAAGAAGCCCGATGAAGATCCATCCATGATAATACCGGAATGTTCCAGCGGGAATGAACAGGATTGCGGCTACTGCGATGAGCCCGCATACGAATTTACCGATCGCCTGAAAGAATAGCTCTTTTGTCATTTTATCAAACCTCCGAATATGTATTTTAATTGTTCATTAATCGCCAAATGGACCGCTGACTCCGTCCCTAAGGGCCAAAACGGCTGATCTTTTCACGGGGGATATAATTCAGCAGCATATTCTCAAGGTCTTTCGGGATTATGGGCTTGGACAGAAAATCACTGAAGCCTTCAGCGATATAGCCTTCCCGTTCATCCGAAATATCATTTGCCGAAAGTGATATAACGGGTGTTCCGGCAGACAGATTGTTCTCCATCTCTTTCATCTTTCTCAGTGTCTTGGGACCATCCATCCCCGGCATGACATGGTCAAGGAAGATTACATCGTATTTGTTTTTCCTGACAAGCTGAAGTGCCTCTTCGCCTGATGATGCCGTGTCTATCCTTATCTTTGTGTTTTTGAGAAGGTTTGCCGCAACAGTGAGATTAACATGTATGTCATCAACAATGAGAATATGCGCCGACTCTGCCGTAAATCTTATCGGGCGCCTGCTGCGTACAGGCTTTCTGAACCTTTCGCCAATATCTCCTATCGTTCTTTCTGAAGCAATTCCCTGCTCGATCTCGAAGCTGAACTCGGAACCTGCGCCATACGTGCTCTCCACGTTCAGATGGCTTCCCATAAGCTCGAGCAGCTCACTTGTTATTGACAGTCCCAGGCCGGTTCCCTCAATCCTGCGGTTGCGTTTCTCATCGAACCTGCAGTACTCTTCAGTGAGTTTTTCCATATCCTCCGGGCGGATCCCGATACCGGTATCCTTCACGGAAACCCTAAGGCGGACCGTTTTTCCGTCGGTCTTCACATTTTTGACCGAAAGCGTTACAGACCCTTTTTCCGTGTACTTTACGGCATTTGTCAGCAGATTAGATATTATCTGCTTGATCCTGGTATCATCGCCCAAAAGGACCGACGGAACGGCAGGATCTATATCCGTGATCAGGGCAAGCGCCTTGTCATCGGCCCTGAGCCTGATAATGTTATACATATCATTTATCAGCGACCCGAATTCGTATTCGGCCGGAATGATATTCATCTTTCCGGCCTCGATCTTGGAGAGGTCAAGGATGTCATTGACGAGGCTAAGGAGATTGTTCCCCGAAGAACGTATCCCGTCCGCATAATTCAGTATCGCTTCATCATCACTGTCCTGCAGGATCATCTCGTCCATGCCGAGGATGGCATTTATCGGAGTACGTATCTCATGCGACATATGCGAAAGGAATGCCGACTTGGCATTGTTTGCATCTTGTGCTTCCTGAGCCATATCCACCAGCTCATTTGTTATCTTGCTGAGGAACACCGACATTCTGTCCGACAGGGACAGGACTCTTCCGTGTCTTATTTCTTCAGCCTCCGGCCGGATCCTTCCGGAGTTCTTGGGCACGTCATCTCCCTCACGCATTCCCACAGCAACGTGTGCGCTGTTTAATATTCCGCCCTTTCCATTATGGTAATACAGTTCACAGGCGCCATGCATCAGGACATTATCGGGAGCAGACGTGGCAAACGAATCCCACTCTATATGCGCATCCTCCTTAAGGAAATTGATCCTGTTTCCGCACAGAACAAGGAAAAGAGCCTCGGGGGCAAATCTTTCCATTTTCTCCACTGATCTGAATCCTGCCCTGAGCACTTCATCATGGGATGCGAAGGAAAGCCTGAGTCTTTCGCCCGGCTTAAGCGTCATCATAAAATACAGTTCGCCGTCCCTTCCGCAGTCGAGCGGGATGAGGCAGATATCTATCCCTTCACGCTCAACGATAAGCGGGAATTCACAGATGTTGCTGATAAGAAACGAATCCGGATAGACTCCAAGGTACTCTCTGTATATATCAACTGCCGGTTGCCCATTGATCTTTGTGACCACCGTCTCCCCTTTAGACGGATTCTCACCCAGTTCAAGGGAGAGCTTGCGGCCGACGGGATTCCACCCGAGAGCATAATCGGAATGCACTTTCAGGTCCCTGCCCGAAAATATGACAGCCACAAAACCGTCCGACAGTATTTCACTGCCAATGACAAACTCATCCTGGGCAAATTCCGGGGCGATGGTTTCCAATTCGAGTGCGGTTTCATCCTCATCCAATGACAGACGGGTCGGAAGGTTTCGGATGGTGGAAGTTCCGAAAAGGATCGCATCTTCGTGTCCCTCCATGGCCCCTTCCATTATGCGTGTCGTATTCAACGCCATATTGCTCACAAAAAGCTCCACGGCCCTGACATCTCCGATCTCATCAAGGCGTGCGCGAAGCTTCGATGCCGCCATGCTTTCCTCTCCGGGATCGCATTTGGAAGTAAATACTTCTACATCCGCCTTTTCGGTAAGTATCAGGTTCAGGAGTATCCCGGTGCCCTCCGGCATGAGCTCGGCTACAAGAGTAAGCGATATCCCCGCGACGAGGAGTTCGTCACGTCCGCATTCTTTAAGTTTCCCGATCAGGGATCTTATCTGTTCAGTATCAAAGCCCTTCTCATAGACCGTGACAACTGCAGATTTATGCGGTGTGGATGATAACACCCTGCCGATCCCGCTAATAGCTTCTTCCACTTCCTGTATATTTCTGCATAGATATTTTTTCTGTATCATTTTCTTCCCTGCCTTATCCTCCGGCCTTTGTATCAGCGACGGTTAATAGATATCATATCACTCTTTCGGCATGCTATGCTCAGCAATATAAAGATCATATGTGTTCATGATCTCGGCATTTCCCTGAAGATCCGCATAGATATAGACAAGCGTCCACTTCTGTCCGGTGCTGTCACTTGGATCTACCTGGCAGAGGATACAGTAATTTCTTCCTGCCACAAGCTGTGTCGCAAGGAGGGATACCGGGGTATACTCTCCGTCAGTAAGCTTCTCTTTTGCCTTATCAAATGCCTTCTGCGCATCATCAGGAAGCTCTCCCGCTTCATGTTCTGCCATCTCCCAGCCTCCAAGGAGTGCTTCCGAAGCCGGAGCAGTTTCTGCCTTTGCCTGGCCTTTGCACCCGCATAATGAAGCCGATAATACCAAAATAACTGCGAAACACATGATCTTCTTTGTCATTTTCCATCTCCTTGTTCAAAAAAATGTGGTCACTATAATATATCAGTCACTATATAATTATAATTCAGATTGACGACGATATAAACACAATCCCGGTAATATCCGTAAATGAATTATTATGCTTCCGGTAATTGGGGCGATTCCTTAAAGTTTGTGCTGTCATCGCCGGGATGTTTGTCCTGACATGCCGCGAATGGACAAATGAATCAGCCCCTTTATCCACAGAAATGCTCGATCTTCTGCAAAACACGATAAAGGGCAACTATGACTTTGACGATTATTTCATCGACGAGGATGAGGGCTGGATCTGGAAAACCGGTGACAGGTACGGATTGGACGGATTTTTAATGATCTCGCCCGTGTTTCCGAATCTCTGTCATATGTTTCATACTGTCTGTTCACGAGTTTCTGGTGCTCAGGACAATTCTTTTATCCGCCAACCCCGGACATCGACTCATCAAAGGCATATATCACTTGATAGGCTCATACATTGTTCCGTCTTTTGACATGTTAACGCTTCGTTTTCTGCATCGAAAAAGGACCTCAGATGAGATCCTCTTGTGAGTTCATGTTATTCATTTATATTGCGATTTTATGTTCCATCGTTCAGCCCGAGAAATCAGGATTCATCAGTCTGTTGCTTCTGCCATGATAACGATATATCTCTTCATGCGCATGTCGTATACACTCCAACATGCAGTGCCCCACCATTCATGACCGTCATCAAAATAATCCGACCAGTCTGTTGTCCACTCAAATACTTCAAGTTCATCTGTTCCCTCCGGAAATAAAACAGCGTTGACCTTGCGAAAATCATCCGGCCCGTATCCCGAAGTATGCGGGGGTTCCCAGAAAGCATACCAATACGGTATCTGTTCTCCTTTCAATGGATCCGGTAAGTCGCAGTCATAAAATCTCCGGCCGATGTGGTCTGTACGCAGTATCTTTGGCACATGCAGCAGTTCCGCCGGATTGATCTGATGTCCCTGTGCTTTCTCAATATCCGTTTTCCATGAAAACTGTTCTTCCGGGACTTCACCGCAAGCCGCTATCTCCTCTGTCAGCTGCGTAGCGCCATATCGTTCTGACACTTTGAGCATTGCAAACAGAATAGCTTTTTTATGCGAGCGATATCCCTGATAAGGTGTATCGTCTTCAATGAGGCAATAGTCAATTATGCATCTATCGTATTTTTCTATAATTTTGTAAAAAGGATCATTTATACATTCACGCATATTTCTCCCAGTATTTTTCTGATCTGCGCATTAGTACATTTAATTAAACTTGCGTTCCTCAGAACCTGACTGTGCGGTCCTTTTTTCATACCCAGCCGAAATATCCCCCTATTACGGTAACCAGTCTCGGCAGATACAGGATACTGCTAACAGTAACGATAATGGATATATCTTTTCCTTCCAAAAGCACCATTACTCGTTGTTCCTTTCAAGTCAATACTGTATAACAGGGTTTATTGAATTTTACTCTCAACAATTTTAATTGTCTTCGATGTCTTGATAATATCAATAACAAGGAATACCTCAATTCCAATGATAAAAATCCACATGATAACCCTGGCTATGCTGAATCTGTTATTTATCTCGCCTGCCACATCTGCCGATTCATAGTACCGTACCGAAGCGACTTCCCCATTTTTGCATTTCAGGAAAAAGGTTCCTTCAAGATGCGCCGGGGTATAAGAAAAGTTGGTCTTAAACTGATTACTCGCTGCGCCCTCAGATCTTGTTTTTGAATATACCGGAAGATCATGGAATCGCCCTGTCGGCACGATGATATTATCTATTTCGATCTTAGGGCAGGAATCACTTTCATCTGAGATCGTAGTAGTCTCTGTCTCATATTTCTCGGATTTTTCGTCATAAATCGTTATTTCCTGTTTTATCGTATGATGAAACGAGATGTATTCTCCACTTTCTTCACTGCAGATTGCGGGATCCACTGCTTTGATATCTCCTGTATAGATAGCTGAGCCATTCGCATTTTGTTCGAGGAACTCACCGATCGACATCGAATCAAGTACTGTCGCTTCAGATATTTCTGTTTGCTTGATCTTTCCGGCGCCACTTAGCAAAAGCGAAATAGCCACACCAACACAGGGCAAAACAATCAAAGCTATTGTCTTGCTTTTTCTTCCCTTAATGTGCTTTTGCACGGTCTTGCTATACATCTCATTTTTTTCTTCTATTGTCATATGCTCTTAATCTCCATAAAAACTTAATCTATATGTTCATCATATTTATTTGGATCATAGGCGGATTTGCTACACCTATGGTGTGTCAAAGGGACGGTTCTTTTGACACACTTTTATTATATTATTGGTTGTTGTTCTATTTGGCAAGACAGGCATGTTCTTCTTTCCTGCTTCGAATTGAAAAAGATTGGAATTAAAAGCAGGATTTTTCTGATATTGAAGCTGCAGGAATTGCATACAAGAAGCTGCAATACCGCAACGAAAAATCTGCTTTGAGTTGATGGCAGCCTTAAAAGGTGGGGCTTTAAAGTGAGTATATAAATGTGTCAAAAGAACCGTCCCTATGACAAGAAGCTCCGGATTTTTAAACATCATCACTATACCTGCTATGAACATCGGGATAAAAAGCAGTGCAATGAAGATCCATCCGTTACAGTATCTTAATGTTCCTGCGGGAATGAATAGGATTGATGCAATAACTATAAGTCCGCATACAAATTTACCGATCGCCTGAAAAAAAAGCTATTTTGTCATCTTCACCGTTCTCCTGTAGTCATTTTCTTTCTTTTTACCGGCATCCACATCTCGCAGCGGTAATCGATGTCCGTAAATCTGCCGGAAATGTTGTACCTGGTAATATAGTAATCCCCGCTCAGTTCGTATTCACCGTTTCCCGGAAGCCACTCATACCAGATATATTTTTTTATATTATCCACCGAATTATGAAGCGGACCCTCACACCGGAATACGGCCCATTCGGCCTCCGGGATAGTCCATATTTCCATGCCATTCGGGACATCTTTCCCGTTATATGCACCGGCTATCATAAAACGGCACCATCCTTCCGGAACATCCAGGCATGTTAAGGCATCATATTCTCCGATCCGGTTCTCATATACTGCCCTGCCGTATCTGTCCAGGCCGGACGGCATGACCGGTTCCTGCAGAAGATCCTTAAACCTGTTTTCAAAATCATCAAGGTATCCGGGGATCTTGCCGAGATGCTGTTCAAACGGCATATCCCATGTCTTTCCGATCAGTTTAAAGCTGCCGGGTTTTTCGAAAGTCACGTCCACCCGGCTTCCTCCCTTAACCACCATTGAAACAGTAAGGGGCAGAAACGTCTTCGGATGGCATTCATTCCTTCGTATCTGCGTGGGAGTCGCATCATGAAAACGCCCGAAAGCCTTGGTAAAGCTTTCGGGTGTATCATACCCGTATTTATATGAAATATCTATGATCTTGCCGTCCGTTCCGACAAGGTCCATTGCCGCGAGATACAGCCTGCGGTTCCTGACATACTCTCCGAGTGTCATCCCGGTAACTACCTGAAACCCGCGCTGAAGGTACATCTCAGACATGTTGACATGCGCCGCGACCTCAGCCGGTCCGCTGACGGACAGTATATTATCTTCCATATATCGGATACTTTCACGTATCGCGGCCATCCACTCCATATAAGTTAATAATCCTTATTCAATATTTGCCTGATCTGAATTCCCATTCGAGCGGTACCGACTTGTATGTCATGGTCAGTTTCCCGCTGCCATCGACCGTTGCACCGATCCTGTACTCATCAGATTCCATTATATCAGACGCACAGACTGCCAGCTGGCTGCCATAATCCTCATAAGTTCCCGCCGCCCCTGCAGCTCCGATATGCCAGAATATCCTCCCGTCCGGCCTGATGACCAATTCGTTTCCGAATGCATAAATATCCGGGAAGGCTTCATCAAGCTGTTCCTGATCATTATTGTATGACAGATGCCATGTCCCGACAATACCTTCAGCTGCCGCCCCGGTCACAACTGCTGCCGTTTTTTCTTCATCTGATGCCCTGCCTTCTGTCACAAAAGCCGAAAGGCTTATTAAGATCACCGCCGCAAAAACGCCCATCAATGGTTTTACGTTCATTTTTCACGCCTCCTTACATTAAGATCAAACATTTATCATCTATGATCTGATTGTAAGGCGGCTTTAGGAACGTTTCCTGTCATACAGGTAAATATTTTGTCAGGAACGGATCCGCCTTTTACGGCGCCCATAAATCTCATCTGCCTGCTAGTGTCAAAGGGACGGTTCTTTTGACACACTTATATTATATTATTGGTTGTTGTTCTGTTTGGCAAGACAGGCATGTTCTTCTTTCCTGCTCCGTATTGAAAATGATTGGAATTAAAAGCAGGATTTTTCTGATATTGAAGCTGCAGGAATTGCTTACAAGAAGCAGCAATACCGCAAAGAAAAATCTGCTTTGAGATGATGGCAGCATTAAACGGTGAGGTTTTCAAGTGAGTATAAAAATGTGTCAAAAGAACCGTCCCTATGACACTTTGCCGATGACCTCGGCGGCTTCTGCCCTGAACTTGGCGGAACATGCCGAATAGATGATCACGCCAAGGAAAAACAGCATATTTGTGTACCTTATAAGCATGCTCATGTCTGTAGTATAAGAAGATAACAGCTGACTTCCGATCAGATTGCTGAGCATGTGGACCAGCGCGCCCGCAAGTATGCTGCGCCGCGTCTTGATATAGACGAAGGATACAAATACACTCAGCATCATAACGCTCGGCACGAACATCACAGCATGGAAAACCGAATCCCTCAGGAGATTGTACTGTGCCTGTCCCGGCGTAAAGTACCACGGCAGATGCCAGATAGCCCAGATAAATCCGAGTATCAGGGAGCCTTTAAGAAATCCGAACTTTAAGAGCAGTCTGTCGAGCGCATAACCTCTCCATCCAAACTCCTCATTAAGAGGGCCGGAAATGAGCGAGAGCAGTATTATCAGCAGGATGTTCAGAGGATTTGCCCTGACCGCTTTAATGTAGTCCATCGTCGGCATTTCAAAGCCCAGCAGTCCGACACCGACTGCGATGCATATCGCGGAAAGCGCTGTAAAGACCGCAACCGTAATGAGCGGCCACTTCCACCCGGCAAGCCTGAAGCTAAAGCATCGCCGGAAATAATCTTTTCTCTTATCCGCAGGATATGTAAGAAATACCAGGAACAGCGCGACAACTGAAGGCGCTCCGCCGCCAAAATAGAACACGAACGTTCCCGCCCCGGTTCCCGTAAACCCGAACACGACCGGTATAAATCCGCAGATCCATGTCCATGCCAGCGTCAGCGCAAAAAAGACCACAAGGTATTTAGATGACATCCAGTTTTTTTTCATAAATCCATTCCTATAAAATCCCATTTGTCAGGACTACTTTGATCATCTTCCGTTCACCTCGATGATATTACAAAGTGTCTCATAAAACTTCATTAAGTTTTCATTAAGCTTTCATTAAATTTCACAATTGGCTAAAGTTACCGTGAAAGTTAACGGTAAGTGTCAAAGGGACGGTTCTTTTGACACACTCTTATATATATTATTGGTTGTTGTTCTGTTTGGCACTACAGGCATGTTCTTCTTTCCTGCTTCGTATTGAAAATGATTGGAATTTAAAGCAGGATATTTCTGATTTTGAAGTTGTGCAGGAATTGCATACAAGAAGCGGCAATACCGCAAGGAAAAATCTGCTTTGATATGATGTCCGCCTTAAACGGTGAGGTTTTCAAGTGAGTATAAAAATGTGTCAAAAGAACCGTCCCTTTGACACCTCATTTACTCCTATTCTCCCTGATCTTCCTGTCGACCATTACACTTTTTATTATGGAATCCGCAAGTTCCTCTTTTGTTTTAGACCCGGCGCCGTCCTCGTCGGCCCCCCGGTAATGAAAATCATTGATCCTGATATCGTAGTAACCCGTCTCCTCATACAGCCACATCAGAGAGTCAGCTATCGATTCCGCAAACTGCTGAAGTTCTTCATCATCTGCCGTATAAATGTCTATTCCCTTATACGTGACATCCGTATTGAACGCGTTTTCTTTGCTGCCCTCTATGGCATCGTTCATGGACTCGAAGAAGACCTCCTTGAACGATCCCCGATAAAAATAAAACATTTTATCCCGAGAGTATTCATAAGTATCCACGTATGGGATCTGCGGAAAATACTTGTCACGGAGGCTGTCCTGGTACTCCACGATCTTCTCCCCGTAATAATACTCGTTCCATTCTTCGTGGTATTTATCCTGCATGTCGTCATCCACCCAATGCACCCAGAATTCGATGCCGTTCTCATCCATACCGTATATACCGACTGAATAACCGTATTCTCCCCAGCCGTGATCCACTCTCACATCAAAATCATGCTCCGGGTATTTCATTTCGAGGGCCACATCTGTCTTCAGTTTGAGGTAATAACGCTCCACAGGATTCTTATAACCGAGGAACCAAAACACTGCATGGATTATCATGAATATTATGGCGATCGCAATGACCGCAACTCCTATAATTATCCATAAAGCTATTTTTCCTGATCTTTTCATTCTTTTATCTTTCCGGCTTGAACCACCCTTTTTTGAGCCTAAAAAAGAGCAGGATTCAAATATTCATCGAATTTCCTGATTCCATCACTAATACAGTCACTCAGTCCATTCCACCGAAAACTCCACGGTCACATCACCGGTTCCGATCAGTTCTCTGAATTCATCGATATCATCTATATCAAGATGACCCAGTTTTGTGAAGGCATAGGTGTTTTCGTCATAATACACCGTTATCTGATCACCCCGATAAAGAATGATGTCTCCAGGCTCAGTAGTTATCTTCTCATCATTGGTCGGAAGTTCCCAGGGAAGATCTCCTACTTTTTCAAAATTCGCATAATCATACATTTCGATCGTTAGAGGTTTTTCTTTTATCTTCTCAAGAAAAGCTTCAGCCGAACTGTTATCCTCGTATTCTACACTGAAATATACTCCATTGATATAGACCACAGGGTATGCTACAGGATCCATATTGAAATCTTCTCCCATATCCGTTCCCTCTTTGACAATCTCTCCGATCCAGTCTATGATACCGCCAAACTCGTATATATT